>JAEEGU010000052.1 GCA_016280485.1 Bacillota bacterium
CCATTTTCTAAATTTATGCTCTTTGGGCCTCGTACATCAGAATCCCCGCAGCGACTGCCGCATTCAGACTGTCTATGCTGCCGGTCATCGGAATCTTTACTCTTTCGTCGGAAAGCTCCAAAAGTTCCCGGCTGATTCCGTTTCCCTCGTTTCCGATTATCAGTGCGATGCCACGCTTCATATCTATATCATAATACCTCTTGTCGGTATCAAAGCAGGTGGCGATAAGCCTCCTGCCCGTAGCTTTGATCTGCCCGGCCGCTTGCTCAGGTGTTTCTGCAAATAGCACGGGCACTCTAAAGACTGAACCGGCCGCCGCCCTTACTACCTTAGGTGAGAATATGTCGCTGCAGCCCTTAATCGCCACTACACCTTTGTAGCCTGCTGCATCGGCAGTTCTTATGATGGTCCCGATATTTCCGGGATCCTGCAAACGGTCAAGCACGACTATGTTGCCGCTCTTTCCCGCCTGCTCGAAAAACTCGGCTTCACTAAGCTCTTTGCGCCCGGCTATCGCTATGATACCCTGGCTGTGCTCGGTCTCCGCGATTTCGTCAAATATTGGTTCGGCAAGCTCAATAAGCTCGACATCCGGCGGCATATCGGAAAGGCAAAAGTCTCTGCTGCGGTCGAAATAGCCGCATCGCACGATTACCGCCGAAAGAGGCACGCCAAGAGACAGCGCATCCCTTAGGATATTCGGACCTTCAATAAGGTAAAGGCCCGTCTTGTCCCTGTGCTTACGCTGCTGTAGCTGCTTGCAAAGCTTTACTATTCTGTTGTCACGCGAGGTGACATTTTTCATTTTTGTAATATACTCCTAAATTTCCTTTATTATAACAAACAAGCCGGCTTGCACCGGCTTGCAGATTACTGTGCCATATTAGTCACTAATTTTTACTGAGAAAGCTCGGGATATCGAAGTTGGTCGATATTGGTGGGGCAGGGTCCTCGAACATTGGCTTTTGCTCTTCTTTTAAGAATGTAGGCTGTCCGAAGGCGCCCGGGTTTTCTGTTGCAGTCTCTTCTGCAGCACTCTCCGCAGTTGCTTCATCCGCTCCGGATGCGGCAAAAGATTCATCCAGTCCTGTGGTTCCGGTCGCTTGCGGTGTGAAAATATCACCGCCGAGCCCCAGTTTCTTTTGCGTCGCAAAGCCGCCGACTCTGTCCTCAAAGCCTGTAGCTATGATAGTGATTTCAATTTCATCCTGGAGGGTTTCGTCGATACTTGTACCAAAGATAAAGAGTGCATCCTCAGCGATGAGCTCCTTTACCTTTTCGGAAACCTCTGCGATTTCCATGAGGCCTACATCAAAGCCGCCGGCAACATTAAGGAGCACCGCCTTCGCACCGTCGATTTTGGATTCGAGGAGCGGGCTTTCGATTGCCATCTGCAGTGCCTGCTGAGCACGGTCATCACCCTTTGCACGGCCTATACCCATGTGAGCGATTCCGCGGTCACGCATTACGGACTGAACATCCGCAAAGTCTACGTTGATTTCGCCCGGCTTTGTGATGATGTCGGATATACCCTTTACACCCTGTCTCAAAGCCTGATCGGCCATACCGAATGCCTCAAGCATGGTTGTATGCTTTTCTGTCATCTGGAGTAGTCTGTCATTAGGAACCACTACCAGGGAGTCCACGAATTTTTTGAGGAAGTTGATGCCCACCTCTGCGTGGTTCATTCTCTTTTTACCCTCAAATGTGAAAGGCTTTGTAACTACGCCGACAGTTAAGATTCCGAGGTCCTTTGCAACCTTCGCGATTACCGGAGCAGCACCGGTACCTGTACCGCCGCCCATACCGGCAGTAACGAATACGAGATCTGCACCCTGAATGAAGTTTCTGATGTCTTCTTCGTTTTCCTCTGCCGCATTCTTTCCGATTTCAGGATTGGCACCTGCGCCGAGTCCCTTTGTGAGCTTCTGCCCGATTGCGATTTTTGTCTCTGCCTTTGAACCGTTCAAAGCCTGTTTATCTGTATTAACGGCCAGGAAGGAAACACCCTCAAGACCGATATCTATCATTCTGTTAACAGCATTACAGCCACCGCCGCCTACTCCTATAACCTTTATTTTTGCAGCGCCGGTTTCGTTGTTTTCAAACTGTAGCATGCATTTACCTCCCAAGTGTACTCAATTACTCTCAAATTATATCACAAATCTTTTACTATTTCTATGATGTTTTGCACCAAATTTTACTTTTTTTCTACTATATCTTGTTGTCGCTCTATTTTTCAAGCACTACTGCTCGTTTTGTTTTTCTCTGTACCTGTCGATTGCTATTCTGCGCACCACCGCAAGGTTGTTGAACAGTCTGCCGCCGAACACCAGAATTGCCGCATAATAGAGCGGAATTCCAAGCTTGTCACCCATCCATGTGAGCAGTGCCGCGAGAAGCGCATTACAAATAAAGCCCGTTCCGAATACCAGGCTGTCGTACTTTTCTTCCATGTGGGCTCTGGCCGCACCGATTACCGAATCGAGTGCCGCAAGGAGCGCCATCGTTATGTAGAACGAATAAACCGAAGGAAATGTGATGTTAAACGCAAATCCTATACAGATTCCTATTATAAGTCCTATTGCAATAATTATTATCATCACTGCCTCCTAGTTTGCGGGCTCCGCATATTTAAAGCTTTCTTCTTCCGAATAAGCCGGAATCTCCACATTTTCAACACTCTCTATCGTAAAGAGCACGCCCCATTCGCGCAGGTAGGTTCCGTAGCCCTCCGGTGCAAGCAACGCACCCGACATACGCTTCGCGTCACCGATTGCCGTAATCTCAAACGGGCGCGCATACACCATACCGTCCATACGAATTGTGTAGCCGGAGCACACAATCGATGTATAAGGCGTAATTCTGTGGCCGTTCACGGCAATTGCCTCTGCCTTGCAGCGCTTCAGCTCATTCACAATGAGAAGTATGTCTATGTCGTGAACGATGATATCGTTGATGTCCTCGCCCTCGTAGAGCGGTCTCGTGCCGTCGTCCACCACAATTTTTACTCCGCTTCCGCGCATCGCATCGGCGCATGACATGCTCCTAAAGCTTTCAAGTTCACTCGTGAGCTTTGCCTGAATCGTGGCGTTGTCCTTTTCCTTGGCACTTTCCTCATAATCGGCAAGCTGCCTTTTAGATTCCTCGATCTGTTCCTTTATTGCATCAATGTTTGCGCGTTCGCTCTCGATTTGAGCTATATAGTCGTCGATTTCCGAGGCGGACACATACATATTTCCGCTGTTGTCCGCACGAATCTGGATTACGAGCAGAATTCCTATCACTATGCACAAAAGGAAAACCGTTATCTCTATCTTTCCGATTTTTATCATGCGCTCACCCCTTAGTTTCCGCTTTCGCCTTCAGGGGAATATACTTCAGCATATTTATAGTTTATAACTCCGTTGTATCTCGGCACGATTACCTCGTCTCGCTGCTCCAAATCCACAACAAGTCCATAGCTGTTTCTCATATTCTCTATGATACCGCCTCTTATGGTCAACGCATTGTACATCGTACCCGGATTACCTATGGCTTTCACATAGTACGGCGCAGCCGTTGCCGAACCGTTTATCGTGATGTGATTGGATGCAAGACTTATCTCCGTAGTCTGCACGATTCTGTGCTCGTTGATTGAAATCGCTTCCGCGCCGGACTCCTTGAGCTTGTTTACAAGCGAGAGCATGAGCTCGTAGTTGTATGTTATTACATCGGTTGCGACAATACCCTCAACATTTTGCGGATTACTGATTGTGATGTAGAGTCCCGGGCCCTTAACATCGGTCACGCCCGATGCCATTTTGTATTTTTCGACATCCGTTACAAGTCCGCTTATAACCGCATCCTCTGCCGCAGCCTCGCCTTCGATTGCCTCAAGGCGTGAGCGAAGTCCCGCGAGCTCCTCGAGGGCGTCCTCCTTTTCCTGGCGAACCTGCTTGAGCGCTACCTCGTAGTCCTTTAATTTGGCAAGGGGAACTAAACCTCCGATATCAGATCCGGAGGTTGTAAGTATCTGAACCGACAGAACCAGTCCGATAAGGACTGCTGTCAGACCTATTGTGATCATCGATCCCCATTTTTTCATTTCTGCCTTTGCTCCTAAGCAATTCTCGGCTGTCGCCTTTATTCGTAAATTGGGCTGAATGCCATATTAGTTGTGTCTGCCGTTATTGTTATTGTGCCGTGCTCGATATTGTCGGTATAGAGTCTGTAGAGCATTGCCTGCAGCGTTCCGTCGGAAAGCGCCTTTGTGATATCCTCCGGCATGCCCTGGCAGATCAGCGAATCGTAAACATAGGCACGAACCATTACCTTTGATATATCGATCTTTTTGAAATATACATCGCTCTCCTGCATTAGAGATACCATGCCGAGTGTATCGTTAAGCACGCTGTTTTCCTCAACCTCGAGGGCCTTTCCCGGCTCCATCTCTTTTATGGTAAGTCCCATAATAAGCGGAATCTTTGGCTCGACCTCGCTCACACGAAGTACCAGTCCCTCGACATCGGTGATAATGTATTTGTCTGCGAAAGGCACAGCCGCCGCCTCGGCTCTTTCCTCGACGATGATGTTCACTGTCTTTGGAAGGTTCCTTTCAACGGTCACATTCTTTATATAAGGGTCTTCCATCAGGCCTTTTTTCGCTTTTTTCTTGTCAATGCCGAAAAAGATATTCTGTCCCGGCTCTATACCGCTCCTTGCGATGACCTGCTCGGCCGTGAAGTAACTGTTGTCCGATACGTTTATTTCCTGAACGTCAAATAGTGATGAGTTCATAAGAACTATGATTCCCACCACTGCGAGTACAAAGAGGACCATCCGCAGGAAATAGTGCTTTTTTCTCCTCTTCTTTTTCTTTTTCGGAGCATAAGTCTCTTCGCTCTCGACTCTCACCGGGGCCGGCTGCATGTGAGCCTCCGCCGCCTGCTTTGGTCGGTTACGCAAATACTCTTCGTACTCCTCCTCCAAAGTCAACGTTCTATCCTTTTCCATTCATTCACTCCTAAAATTAGGCTTTGAAGACGTAATCCGCAATAATCGCCGCGGCATCCTTCGGTGCCGCTTTTTTCGCATTTTCCGCCATTTTAATGCGAGCCGCCGGGTCATTAACAAGCGCCATTATCTTTTCGTAAAGAATGTCCGGCGTAATATCCTTTTCCTCGATAAGCTCAGCACCTCCCACATCCGCAACCGATTTTGCGTTGTGATACTGGTGGTTTCCGGTTACATTCGGCGAAGGAATCATGATTGAAGCCTTGCCGCATACCGTAATTTCCGAAACGGTCAGTGCTCCGGACCGCGAAATGATTATGTCCGAAGCCGGGAGATATTTCTCCATGTCATCTATATATTCCATGAGAACCACGTTTTCCTTTAACGCAATTCCCCTTGAAGCTATCTCTTTTTTCACATTATCATTGTAATATTTGCCGGTTACAAAGTAAAGTCTGATTCCCTCCGCACCGTTAAATTTTTCAAGGAGCTCCAGCATCATTTCGTTTATCTTTCCGGCTCCTTGACTGCCGCCGAAGGAAAGGATTACGGTCTCATCCTCACGGATGCCAAGCGACTTTCGGGCCGATGTCGCATCAGCATCGAAAAAGCTCTGTCTTACAGGGTTTCCGCTCATTACAAGCTTTCCCTGCTCCTTAAAATACTTCCTCGCCGGCTCAAAGGAAATGAATACCTTTTCCACATACTTTTCGAGCATCTTGTTGGTCATTCCCGGGTATGCGTTTTGCTCGTGGATAAAGGTCCTTGCACCAAGCTTTGCCGCAGCCCTGACTACAGGTCCGCATACATAACCGCCTGTACCTATCACTACATCCGGTTTGAACTCCTTTATAATCCTGCGTGCTTCCGCATTTCCTTTCATGAGGTCTGCCACGGTTTTGACATTTGCAAGGATTTTTTTACGATTAAATCCGCTCACCGTAATAAGCTTGATAGGGTAGCCGTTTTTAGGCACAAGCTCTTTTTCAAGTCCGCGTCTGCTTCCCACAAAGAGAATCTCCGCATCCTTATCAATTGATTTAATTTTGTTTGCTATCGCAATTGCAGGATAGATGTGGCCGCCTGTACCGCCACCTGTCATAATCACTCTCATTCTGTTTCCTCGTCACCTGAAGTATATTCCTCCGCCGGATGCCGCGATATGTTGAGCAGTATCCCGGCAGAACCCATGAACAGCCATAACGCATTTCCTCCGTAGGATACGAAAGGCAGCGTTACGCCTGTAGGCGGCATCGAAGATGTTGCAACAGCAACATTCATCACAACCTGAATAGCTATCATAAAAGTAATCCCGCTCGCAAGTAAGCATCCGAACTGGTCCTTTGCACGAACGGCAATGTGGAAGCCCCTCCAGATGAGCAGCATGTAAGCCACCATCAAAAGCACTATGCCCACATATCCAAGCTCTTCTCCTATGATCGCAAGAATGAAGTCATTCTGCGGCTCCGGGAGGTAGAGATATTTTTCTATACTCTTTCCGAGGCCCTTTCCAAAGAACCCGCCCGAACCGAGCGCCAGGAGCGACTGCACTACCTGGTAGCCCGTATCCTGTGCATCCGCGAAAGGATCCATGAAGGAAGTAACACGCTTTAGTCTGTATCCGTCCTCATCACCGAATATGAGGAGCAGCCCCGCTGCCGAGCCCAGTACTCCGACACCGATAATCCAGCGCCACTGGAGACCTGCCATAAACATTATTCCGAAGATGATTCCGCAAACGGTAATTGCGGTGGACATGTTCGGCTGCAGCATAATGAGTATTCCGTACACGCCCGCAATGAGTACGAGCGGCGCGATTCCTTCCTTGAAGGAAAGAATTTTGTATTTGTCACGGCTTAAAAACCATGCGGTAAACAGGATTGCCGCAATCTTTGCAAACTCGCCCGGCATGAAGGTAATCGGTCCTACCTGAAGCCAACGCGTCGCATTATTAACCTCCTTACCAAACGGCAGAAGTATGCCGAGTAGCACAATACTTGCAAAGAACACCGGACGCGCCAGATGTTCAAGCCTGTGGTAGTTGAAGGACGCAAGGAATAAAAAAATCACAAGTCCCACTCCGGCATAGACCGCATCCTTTATGAGGTAGGTATAGGCATTGCCGTCATTTCTGAGTGCCCAGTAATAGCTGGCGGAGAACACCATCATTATACCGAATGCCACGAGCCCCAGTACCAGTATGGCAAGGACGAAGTCGCCCGCGACCTTGCTTTTGTCAGCGTTCTTAAGCTTGTAGCGTTTACGTTTTGCCATCCGGCCCTATGCCTCCAAATCGTTTACGAGCTTTTTGAAGTGCTCACCTCTCTGCTCAAAGCAGGTATACATATCCCAGCTTGCGCAGGCAGGTGAAAGGAGAACGATGTCGCCCGGCTTTGCAAGCTTTGCAGCCTCGCGCACACATTCATCCATGTCTTTGCACATTACGTTATTTGTGAAACCGAGCTTTTCGGCTGTCTCTTTGATCTTTGGTGCAGTCTTGCCGAGCAGCATCATGTACTTAACCTTGCCGTCAAAGTGCTTAATCAGCTCATCAAACTCGGAGCCCTTGTCGTAGCCGCCGGCGATGAGTATGATGTTGCCGTCGAATGCTTCCACGGCCTTTATCGTGGAGTCAGGGTTTGTGCCCTTGGAGTCGTTTACGTATCTTACGCCGTCAACGGTCGCAACGTATTCGATGCGGTGCTCTACGCCCATGAAGCTTCTCAAGACCTCAGCAATCGTTTCGGCATCGATTCCTGCGAAATAGGAAATCGCCGCTGCCGCCAGAGCGTTCTCGACATTGTGTCCGCCCGGAATCCGGAGTTCGCTTGTTTTGCAGAGCTCGATTGTTTCGCCCTTTTCATTTTTAATAACCATCATTCCGTCCTTTACAAAGGCTCCGAACGGGAGCTCTTCAAGGCGGCTGAAAGGTACTATCTTTGCCTTTGCATCCTTGCCGAGCGCAAAGCATGTCTTGTCGTCATAGTTTAATACAACATACTGATCCTCGGTCTGATTGGCAAATGTCTTTGCCTTTGCAAGACCGTAGTTCTCCATCGTGTGGTGGCGGTTTAGATGGTCCGGAGTCAGATTGAGTATGGCCGAGATTTCAGGCTTAAACTCCTTTGTGGTCTCGAGCTGGAAGCTGCTTGTCTCTGTTACAAGCCACGAATCCGGCTCTGCCGAAAGTGCCATCGAGATTACCGCTACGCCGATGTTTCCGACAACGTAGGTCTTTCTCTTTGCCGCTTTGAAAATCTCGCCGACCAGTGTGGTTGTGGTAGTCTTTCCGTTTGTTCCGGTAATTGAGATGTATTTGCCCTGTCCCACGCGGTAAGCGATTTCAAGCTCGCCCACGATTTCGCAGCCCTTCTTTTCCGCATCCTGCACGAAAGGCAGCTCCGGCGATACGCCCGGGCTTAATATCATCATGTCGAATGC
>JAEEGU010000053.1 GCA_016280485.1 Bacillota bacterium
AGGCAGAATCCTCGGCATCGCTCCGAAAACAATGCTTCCGAATCAGGCTGAGTTTACCGAGATGCGTTGGTTCGACCAGGGCAGCGTAAACTTCCCGCCGGAAGGAGAGATTTCGCTTCGTGGCGAGATGATTCCGTTTGGCAACATCGTTTTCGACGACGAGGAGGGCGAGCTTTCCTTTGGCATCGAGATTTGCCGCGACATTTGGACAGCCATGAGCCCGAGCTCATTCCTGTCGGTTGCCGGCGCACATCTCATCTTCACGCCTAGCGCAAGCACGGAAAGTGCAGGCAAGGCAGGTCAGCGCCGCTCCGTTCTCTCTGCTCTTGCAAACAAGAACAACTGCGGCTACGTTTACACATCCTGCGGCGTGGGCGAATCCGGCACCGATTGCGTATTCGGCGGCCACCGCCTTATCATCGAGGAGGGCACAATCCTTGCCGAAAGCGATCGCTTCGTATTCGAATCCGATGCAACTTATTCTGAAATAGACATAGAAAAAATCCGTTTTGACCGCATGAGAAATCGCAATATCAAGGCATGCAACGAGGAATATCTTGCAGGCTTTGAGGTTATGCACGTTGCGGTTCCAACCATTCGCATGATCGGCTTTGACGAAAAGCTTTACCGCAAGTACGCGCCGAACCCTTGGATCCTTGCGGCTACTCAGGCAGGCGACGACTACTGCTCGGACGTATTCAACATTCAGGTTGCCGGCCTTTGCCGTCGCATGAAGCACATCGGCGCTAAGCGCACGGTAATCGGCGTATCCGGCGGTCTCGACTCAACCACCGCACTTCTTGTGGCGGTCGAGGCTCACAAGGCTCAAGGCCTTCCTGTAAGTGATGTTATTGCCATCACTTTGCCGGGCTTTGGCACATCCGACCACACTCACGAAAACGCAATTACAATGATGCGCGAGCTCGGAGTCACGATGCGCGAGATAAGCATCAAGGATGCGGTGCTGCAGCACTTCAAAGATATCGGCCACGACCCTGAGGTGCGCGACCTTACATACGAAAACAGCCAGGCTCGTGAGCGCACGCAGATTCTGATGGACATCGCGGGCAAGGAAAACGCCCTGATGATAGGAACTGGCGATCTCTCCGAAATTGCCCTCGGCTGGTGCACTTTTAACGGCGACCACATGGCATTCTACGGAGTAAACGGGTCGCTTCCGAAGACGCTGCTTCCATACATTCTGACTTATGTAATGAACACGCGCTATACGGAGAATCAGGTTTTGAAGGACACAATCCAATCCGTCATCGACACACCGATTTCGCCGGAGCTCCTACCGCCTGACGAAAACGGCAAAATTGCGCAGAAGACAGAGGACAAGGTTGGACCTTATGTGCTTCACGACTTCTTCATCTTCCACACACTCATCTCCGGATGGGCTCCGCGCAAGATGCTCTATATGGCAGAAGCCGCATTTGCGGGCATATTTGATCGCAAGTACATCGCAAAGTGGCAGCGCACATTCTACCAGAGATTCTTTACACAGCAGTTCAAGCGCAACTGCGCACCTGATTGTCCGAATGCAACCCAGGTTTCATTCGTTCAGTGGCATATGGCAAGCGATGTTTATGCAAACCTCTGGCTTGAGGAAATGGATAGGCTCATTGCCGAATAAAAATAATGATTTTAAGCACAAAAATACCCGAGGAACATTCCTCGGGTATTTTATTATCTTTACTCTTCCTCTTTATCCTTTATGGTCTTTGGGTCGATTACCGTAGCACCGACCTCGATACCGTAATTCATAAAGCTGTAGTCTCCGTAGAGCAGGTTCGGACAGAGAGTCGTATAGTCCTCCGATGTATAGTATCCCGTCTGCTCTCCGCTTGCCTTTTTATATGTCATATATCCGGAGCATTCCCTGCCGCCGTATACAAACTTAGCCGTGCCGGCCTTTGAAGGCGTAGCGTAGATATTGCCGTCAACTATGATTGAAGACCGGCCATCCTTGTTTTCGCCAAGCCACATCGTAGCACCGGAGGCCTTCGCGTTGCAGAAGATATTCTTTCTGACAATGAGGCTTCCCACATTCGATGCCTTGAAATCTGAATCGGCATCAGTGTCGTAGGTGTTGAGGCAGGTGTTGTTCAGTATCTTTACACTGCTAAGGTATCCCTTGTCACCGTTTGACGATCCGATGAAGATTCCGCCCTTGTAGTCGCATGCCGTCAGATTGTTCTGCAGCTCTATTTCATCGTTTCCGTAGCTCTGATCGAACGGAACTGCGGACATTATGCCATAGCCCACGTCGCATCTGTAGGTGATGTTCTCCGACATCGTTATGCTTCTCGCACTGTCAACCAGAATACCGTAGCCACCCGAAGCCTTTGCCTTGCAGGCACCTACGCTGTTTGCCTTGATTGTGCAGTCACGCGGTGCATCGTAAGCCGACTGCTGACACATTCCCGTCGCGCCGATATATTCGATGCCCGAGCCGCCGATAGACATCAGCTTGTTCGCAAACATATTGATGTGCTCGGCATTGCCCTCTACGTGAACGCCCGCACCACGATTTATGTGCTCGATCATGTTGTAGTAGATAAGGATCGACCTTGTCGCCGTCGGTGTATCACCGATTACCTTGATACCGTAAGCCTTTGGCCCCGGAACCACCGTCTCGGAGAGAACATTTCCTTCGTCATCGACCTCCTGCAGAATCTGATCGGTGCCGATAGCCCTGAGGTCGTGGATATTGAGTCCTGCGAGGATAATCGCCTTGGAGTTTTTAACCTCAATCGCAGTCTTTACATTCTGAAGCTCCATGTTGCAGAATGTCAGATATTTGGAATCCTCAATGGTTACAAGAGGCTTATCTCCGAGTCCCTTACCATCAAGCACTGCATTTCCTTCAGACGAAGGATTTGTCATGATGGTGATGTAGTCGTGACTCTCGCCGCGAAGGGATATATGGAGTGCTTCGTTATATGTGCCCGCACCGACATAGAGCACGCCACCTGTGTGCATCGTATTGATGCCCTTCTGGATGGTCTTGTAAGGCTCTTCCTCCGTGCCCGGATTACTGTCATCGCCCCATGTTGCAACATATTTCTTTTGCGTCATGTCGCTTTCTACAGCACCCGCGATACCGAATGCCTGGAGAACGTTGCTCTCCATAGGCTGCATATTAACGGTATTTTCAATATAGCGGAGCAGCTCTTCGTCTCTCGGATTGATCTCCGCGAGCTCTTTCTGGAACTCCTTGTCATCGATATTTGCCTTGATATTGTCAGGAATAGAGCCTACCATGTTAAATACCTTGCCAAGTACTCCCGGCAGGTACATCCAGCCCGCAATGAAGATGACAACCACAGCCACGACAGTAAACATCCTGATGATGAACTTGTCAATCTTTGGCTTCTTTGCCCACTTTTCCTTGCGTATAGCCTTCTTTTCGCGCTTCTTTTCCTTTTTTGCGGCCTTCTTTTCCTTTTTCTGCTCCTTCTTTGCTGCCTTGGCCTCTTTCTTTTGCTTCTTAAGCTCAGGCTTTGCGGCTTTCTTTTCTTCCTTGCGCTGCTTCTTCGCCGCTTTTGCCTCTTCGGCCTTCTTTAACGCAAGCTCTTTCTTCTTTATTGCGTCAGCCTCTTTGCGAGCCTTTGCCTTTATTTTCTTGAGCTGCTTCTTGATATAAGCCTCACGCTTTTTCTCGTTATTCTTAAGGTAGAAAGGAATCTTGATCTTGCTTATATCTACCTCGTCGGCAGCTGCCTGAGCGCGTTTCTTTTCTTCACCCTCAGCCTCAGCCCTTTTCTTTGCGCGTATGCGCTCGAGTGCCATAGCCTCGGCCTCTTCGAGGGTTACCGCCTTGTCGCCGTCAGCCTCATCCATTATGATTTCGGCCATCGCCGCCAGCTCTTCTTTGCTGATTTCGTCCTCTTCAGGCACCTCCTGCTTGATTTCTTCTACGATTGCGACATCTTCCTCTTCAAGCTTTTCAGGCTCTACAGGAATCTCGCTGAGCGAAACGACAACCTCGTCCTCTTTCTTGTCACCCTTGCGTCTGCGACGAACCTTCGGCTTGCCGCCCTTACCGCCCTCGGTCTGCGCATCCTCCTGCGCCGGCTCCTCGGCTGCTTCGCTTACTTCTTCGGAGAAGTCGAACTCAATTGAAGAGTTGTCATCACCGAACGGCTTGAAGGTTTCAGGAATTTCAAGGTTCTCAGGAGTTTGAGCCTCCTTGCCCGGCTCCTCTGCCGGTGCCGGATTTACTGCCGCCTCAGCCGCCTTGCGCTGGCCCTTTGTCGCCAGGAAGCCGCTTTCTATTCCTGCCGTGATGCTCTCGAGACCTTCTGCAATCTGTTCCTCGTTTGTAGCTTCCGCAGGTACCTCTTCTTCCTTTTTCTTGTTTCTGCGGCGCAGAAGCTTATCCTTAAGGCCCTTCGACTTCTTTTCGCCGTCGCGGCCCTTCTTTTCTTTCTTTTTCTTCTTGCCCTTGCCGGCGGCCATTTCGACCAGATCCTCTGCCTCGCCGCTAGGAACGGCTGCCTCAAAGTTTGCGGCCGTCACGCTTTCTGCCGCTCTCACGGCAGCATTCTCTGCAGAATCGATACCCTGCTCCTGCTCGGAGAAGTGGAGGTTATCGTCAAGTGCCGACATTTCAGGCGGCATTTCAGGCTCTGCTGCAGGTGCCGCTTCTTCGACCGGTGCAGGCTCAGGCTCTGCCGCAGGTGCCGCTTCTTCGACCGGTGCAGGCTCAGGCTCTGCTGCAGGCTCCTCGACAGGAATACCCGCCTCTTCCTCTGCAACTGTCGCCGCCTGGTCAGCCGCAACTACCGCAGATTTTATCTGATCCTCTATTCCTCCTAAATCGAGATCCGGGATATCCAGTTCGACCTCCGGTGCAGGCTCTGCCTCCTCTGCCGGTTCCTCAGCAGGTGCAGGCTCTGCCTCTACTGCGCTCAGATCGAGCTCCGGTATTTCAATTTCAGGAATGTCAAGTTCAACCTCCGGCGCAGACTCTGCCTCCTCTGCCGGTTCCTCAGCAGGCTCGGATGATTCGCCGCTGAGCTCTACAATAGGGATATCCAGTCCCGGTATATCAATTTCAAACGGGGCCGGCTCCTCAGCCGCAGATTCCTCAACCGGCGCGGGCTCTTCAACTGCCGGCTCAGCCTCGACCGCGCTCAGATCCAGCTCAGGGACATCCGGTTCTTCAGCCGGTGCCTGTTCAGGCTCTGCTGCCGGCTCAGCCTCGACCGCGCTCAGGTCAAGCTCCGGTATTTCTATTTCAGGAATTTCAAGTTCAACCTCCGGTGCAGGTTCTTCAACCGCAGGCTCTGGCTCTACCGCAGGTTCCGGTTCAATCTCCGGCGCCGGCTCTTCTGCCGCTGCGCTTAGATCGAGCTCAATCTGCTCCTCCACAGGCGCAGGCTCCTCTGCCGCCTCAGGTTCTGCTGCCGGCTCTTCTGTCGGCGCCTCGGCCGCAGCGCGCTCCTCTTCTCTTTGCCTAATTGCTTCTTCTATTTTTGCCTGCTCGGCCTCTTCCTTTTCACGGCCGAAAAGCACAGGCTCCGGATCCGGAATCTGCGCGTATTTATCGATGCCTGCCTTCTCTGCTTCGAGCTCGCCCATGGACTGAATCATTTCCTCGCGAACCTCTTTTGCGAGCTTGCGCGATGCTTCCTCTGCCTCAAGGTCGACATTTTCAGGCTCTTCGTCTGTGAATCTGTCAATCAGAGTCTCGTATGAATTAAAGCCCTCCGGCGTCTCAATGTAGTCGTCCTTGCCGTCACCAACCTCAGCCGGCGCCGCCTCTGCAGCAGGTGCTTCGTCTGCAGGCATGCTAACAGGGCTGTCAACCGCTTCCGGCCAGCCATCTCGTTTACCTATATACGTTTTTCCGCTTTCCCATCTCAGGCGGGAACGAATCCTGTCTTTGAGTGTCATTTTCCTGTGTAGCCTTTCTTCAAAACGTGATATATACTCTCATCTAATATTATCGACTACAATATAAAGAATTTTACGTGTTTTTGAAAAAAATATTGAGTTTTGCACTAAAAAGTTATACAATTAACTAAAGTTGAAGTGTTTAGTGTATGCAAATACAGGGGGTGAGAAAATGCCGGACATTAAAGAAAAAACTATCGAAACCACCAAGGGTTTGGAATTTGTTGATAAAAAGGTAAAAGACACAGCGGAGGATTTCTACGAGGACGACCGTGTCGAGAATGTCTTAAACCTCAATCACACGCCTAACCCACAGGACTTTGACCTGATCAACGACATGATCAACAAATTAAAAAACATCTAATGTTTTCCTTTGCGTGCACGTGCACGCAATTTTTTTATGACCACAATTACTCCCCAAATCGTTATGATTACAATGCCGATAAGCGCATAAACCGCCCGTCCCACAACATTCGGAGCCTTTAAAATCTCAACAGGGTTCCAGGTAGCATTTGCAACCTTTCTGCCCTCTACCCCGGCATATCTTTCCGGAATAACAGGCACACCGTCATCTCCCGGCTCGAACGAAGCCAGGTATGATGCGAGAGCGTACCATTCCTTTATTTCATTTCCATTTTTGTCGTATAAAATGCAGTCGTTAAAATCGGTGATAGCCTCACCGTTTTTATCCTTTGGACTAATCTTCAAAATTCCGTAGCTTTTAGCCTCGACAGCACCCAGCATCTGCATCGAGTAAAGCCCACCTACCACACGATAGAGGCGTTCCTTTTCCGGCTTGCTGCCATCGCCGGCATAAGCCTCCGCGCTCGGTACTCCCATTGAAGTATCAATGAATCGAACATCCGTCACTCTGTTTAAAATCAGGCGATGATTGTTGAATGCCCACTTCGCCCCCGAAGGGTAAAGCTGTGCGGGAGGCATAAGCTTCGAAACCGAAACGTCGACCTCCGCAAGAGTTTTGATTTCTTCGCCCGTCAGGTAGCATTCAACCAGAGGATATCCCGCAATCCCATCGGCACCGATGCCGAGCGAGCTGATTGAAAAGACATCCGCTGCCGTGATGTCGCCCTTCATGATGGTATCACGAATTACGCCAACCGGCGCAACTGCAAGCGCCACAGGCTCGTAGTCCGCGCCCTCGCTTTCATGCACCGCATAGATGTATGAATCGGCAATTATATTTCCGAGGCTTGCCTCACGATAAAAGCCCTCCATTTGGCTCAGCGGAGTGAAATTGAAATTGCTCCTTGCAATCACGGTATCCGAGGTAAATCCAAACCGAGAAAGGTATTCCGCATCCAAAAATGGTCTGTAGCTTTCAATTGCCGAACGGATTTCGGCATTCTCCGGCACGCTTTCGTCCACAGGGATAAGTCTGTACTCCTTTAAATCCCAGCGACCGTTTCCATCATCAGAAAGCACTACCTTTCCAAGATAAGCGCCGTAGCACTGTGCGGAGCCTATGACTGTCTTTCCGCGCACAAAAGCCTCCGGAATGTACTGATGGGTGTGCGCGCTCAGAATGAAATCTATATCCGGCACGTTGTCTGCAAGGATGAAGTCCTCGGAGTTTTCGTCCTCAGGGCGAACTCCCGAATGAGAAAGCGCGATAATAAGATCGCAGTCCTGTGCCTTTAATTCTGCCACTACCGCCTTTGCAGCCTCCGAGCAGGACTCAAAC
>JAEEGU010000054.1 GCA_016280485.1 Bacillota bacterium
AAAAAAGCCACGCGCCGGGGTGGAGCACCGCGCAAGCGTTCACCGGAACCGGAGGTGAGGAGAATGAGCGTTAGCGAAGTGCGGAAGCCCGGAAAACTGATACAAACCCGCACATATCATTCTTTATTTCTTCATCACAGCCCCAGAGCTTTTGACGAACTCCGTGGGCGAGACTGACGTGTATTCCTTGAAAACACGATGGAACTGCTTGTAATCCGAGAATCCTGTCATGTCGGCGACTTCGTAGACGCGGTATTCCTTTGTGGAAAGCAGCTCCACGGCCTTTTGCACGCGGTATCCGTTAAGAAAATCAAGGAAAGTTTTTCCGCATTCAGTTTTGAACACGCGGCTCAGGTAACTGCTGCTTATGTTAAGCTCGGACGCAATGCCCTCTATGCTCAGGTGGTCTTTCCAGTCCGTCTCTATTCGCTGGAGCGCGTATTTCACGTGAGGATTGTCAACCTGCATGTTCTTAAGAGTCACAGATTCGCCGTCCGCGCCAGCAGAGACAAGTTCCGCCGCCTGCTTGCTTCGCTTTATCTCTTCGATGCGGACAGCCGCCTTCTCCAAAAGCTCGGCGATTTTCTCGTCGCTCACAGGTTTCAAAAGATAGTCGAATACCTTTAGCGAAATGGAGCGGCGGGCATACTCAAAGTCAGAGTAGCTTGTAAGAACGACAGGCAGAAACTCAAAGCCCTCGTTCTGCGCTGTTTCTACCATCGTGAGTCCGTCCATAACTGGCATTTTTATGTCCGTGATGACGACGTCCGGCTGATGAAGTTTTATAGCTTCCAAGCCTTCCTTTCCGTCGGAGCAGGCGGCAACCACGACCGCACCCATTGAGAGCCAGTCAACTGTGCAAAGAAGTCCCTTTCGAATTATTTCTTCGTCCTCAACGATTATTGTCTTTATCATACTCACCCTCCCGTAAAGTCTCCGGCGTGGAATTTAACGAAACGCGGTACGGCAACACAATTCTGACGACAGTTCCCCTGCCCGCCTCGCTTTCAACAGCAAGCCCGTATTTTTCGCCGTAAAGCAGTTTTATGCGCCGCTGCACGTTAAAAAGCCCGATATGATTCGTCGCGTTTTCCGGGGTTGAAAGCAGCGACTGCACTTGTTTCAAAGTCTCTGCGTCCATACCGCTTCCTGAATCCGCGATTGTCAGCAAAAGTCGGTTTTCGCCGGAAGTTTCGTCCGCACTTGCATCGGCAAACTGCGCAGCTTTCTCCGCGCTAACCGCAATATGCATGGACGCGACACCCTCAAATCCGTATTTCACCGCATTCTCGATGACAGGCTGCACAATCAGTTTGGGGATTACGGCATTCTTGCACTCATCGGACACATTTATCTCAAAGCTGAACTTGCTTCCGAACCGCGTCTCAAGAATCGCAAGATAATTCTCGATATATTTCAAATCCTCGCCAAGCTCCACATACGAGTTTTTCGAGTTCAAGCTGTAGCGCAAAAGCTCGGCAAGGCTCACAATTGTCCGCACCGCTCCGTCCGGATCAAGTTTAACAAGATATCGCACAGTTGCAAGAGTATTGTACAAAAAATGCGGATTGAACTGCATCTCAAGCTGCTTAAGCTCCGAAATATACTTGGCTTTTGTCTCTTTCTCGTTCTCGGCGATAAGATTCTTTATATCATCGAGCATTTTGTTGTATGCCTCGCCGATTGTCTGAAACTCAATATTCTCGCGGATATCAACGCGGTTCTCAAGGTTTCCGTCCTCAACGTCGTGAAAAGCCGCCACAAGCTCGTCAATCGTGCGAGTTTTGTCGGCAGCGATTTTACCGCCGCTTATGAACATCGCCACAGAAAGGAAAACAAGCAGAATGACGGCAATAAGAACAAGCGTCTTTATAGCTTTTTTCATCTGCGAGATATCGATTATCGTGTACACCGACAAGGCGCCGCCGCAAATATCCTTGCGGACTACAGCATCGTTACCGGTTATGGAAACTTCATTGTTTTCCGCGCGGTATGAGGGCGAAAGCCTGTTCATATCGTCAAGATAGTAGCGGTTCGTCGTCACAAAAACATCGCCGAACGAGTTCGTTATGACATACGGCGAACTAATTGATTTAAGCGCATCCTGAACGCTTTTGCCTGTAATCGTGCAGATAAGGTATCCCACTCTCGTTCCGCCAGAGACAACGGAGGCACCAAGGATAATCTCATCGAGCGCGCCTGCAGAATACTCGTGCGAAATTTCCAGAACGCTCTTTCCGGGATTCTGCGCCATACGCTGCAGAGGTCCCCAATCTATTTCTTTTTGATATGAGGGGATATGGAACGTCTGCGAAGAATCGCCTTGCAAAAGGATAGTGTAATCATCGTCGAGAACGACGAAATTCGCGGCTATTAGCTGCTTGCGAGAAAACTCCTTAAGTGCAGAATACGCTTCTGACACAAGGGTTTTGTCGATTTTCATGCGCGGAATATCAAGGCCCGAAAGCTCCGCGACTTTGTTCCGGTAATTTTCCACGGCCTCGTTAACGACAGCGCAGATTGTGTCGCAGTCGTTCTGAGCCTTGCGGATAATTCCAACTGACCAGATGATTCCGGCACACAGCGTTATAAGCACCATCAGCGCGGCGACAGGAACAAACGC
>JAEEGU010000055.1 GCA_016280485.1 Bacillota bacterium
CCTCATTTCGTTCCTCACAGCAGGCGAAGATGAGTGCCGTGCGTGGACCATCAGCCGCGGAACAAAGGCTCCGCAGGCAGCCGGCAAGATTCACACAGACTTTGAGAGAGGCTTCATTCGTGCCGAGACCATTGC
The DNA here is from genome assembly GCA_016280485.1 of Bacillota bacterium. Lineage (GTDB taxonomy): Bacteria > Bacillota > Clostridia > Peptostreptococcales > Anaerovoracaceae > UBA3871. The sequence continues at coordinate 136 of JAEEGU010000055.1, forward strand.
TTATGACAGCTTCATTGAGGTCGGAGGCAGCATGGCGGCGGCTCGCGAAAAGGGGCTGCTTCGCTCCGAGGGCAAGGAATACGTCGTTAAAGACGGGGACATCATCACGTTCCTGTTTAATGTATAAACTCATACAGGGAATCTGATGGTTACCGCATCGGGAACCGCAGTGGTTGTAAGATAGAAGATAGGACAAAGGACCATGGACGAAATTAAAAAAGGCATTTACCGCCATTTCAAGGGGAATAAATACGAGGTGCTCTATATTGCAAAGCATTCGGAGACTCTGGAGGAGATGGTGGTCTACAAAGCGCTGTACGGCGCGGGCGGCATATGGGTGCGCCCTGCGTCGATGTGGAACGAAATCGTGGAGCGCGACGGCAATAGCCGGCCTCGGTTCGAATATTTGGGCAAATCCGAGTGATGACGCGAAACGAAATCGAAAGCTGGTACACCGGCGACTTCGCAAAAGCGTTTGCCGAAAACGAGAGAAAGCCGCTTGGCGACATCTTCGCGCTGATTGATGCGGGACGCTACGAGCTTTGGGGGCTCTTTGAGTCCGGCGCGGAATTGGTGGGCGGCGCGGAATCCCCACCTACTGCCTATGCGGCGCTGTGGAAGCGTGCCGGTATACCGCTTGTGCTCCTCGACTACCTCGGCGTAACCGAAAAAAGGCGAAACGGCGGCATCGGGGCGAACATGCTGGAAATCCTGAAAGCGCAGGGCTTCCCAATCGTGACTGAGTCGGAGCTGCCGGTTCGCGGCGACAGCGCAGCGGAAAACTCGATTCGCGAGCGGCGCATGGAGTTTTACCGCAGAAACGGCTTTGCGCCGGCTTATGAAATGGCGACCTGCGGCATGCGCTGGCAGGCGTATCTTGCGGGTGCGGAGGAGTATTCGCTTAGCGACATCATGCGTTGGCACAAGGAGCTCTACGGTCCGGAGCGCACGGATGTGGTCGTGCCGCTTGGCAAGGACGAAACCCCGCAAAATGCCTAATTGGATGAAAGGGAAGGATTGAAAGCGAATATGCTTAAAAAGGCAGAAGCTGCGAAGCGGCTTCTTTTTTTGCAGCGAAGCGACCGCGACCTTGGCGGCCTTGGCGACCTTGGCACTCGAAAGAAAAATGGAAAAATATTGAAATTAGGGCTTGCAATGCCTCTTAATTGATGGTATAATATGGAATACAGAGCAACGCATTCCAAATGGAAACTTTTGCGTTGGTATAAATCATGGAATGGCGGCAAAATACCAACAAATTTCATGATTTGGGTTCATAAACCCGGGCAAGAGGGCATGCTTTCGGAGATATTGGCGATAAATGTTGGTATGAATTATGTGGATTGCGGATTTATACCAACAACAAAATTGAAAGTAAGGAAAATCTTTGGTATAAACCATTGGGGAATCGGAAAATACCAAAACAGCTGAAAGGAGGCAAGGGATTGGAAAAAATATTGGAACAGCTGGCGAAGCGCGCAGAGCTTCTAAAGCGGGAAATAAAGCGGGCGGAGAGGGACGCAAAGCATTATCCGGAGGGCATCCTTTGGGTTTCGAGCGGTGGAAAGAACAAAGGGAGCCGTTATTACAGAGTAAGTGGCAAGGCAAACGAAGTAAAGGAGTACATCCCCGCTGAAAACCGGGGGTTAATGCAGGCCCTGGCGCAAAAAAGCTATAACAAAAAGTTTTGCAAATTGGCAAGGCAAGAGCTTTCGAGCATAGAAAAATTCACGAGGAAAATCGAAAAGAACAACGCAAATGCCGCGTATATAAATCTTTCGGAGGAGAGAAAGGGGCTGGTGGAGCCTTATATAATCACTGATGAAGTGTATGCGGCATTGTGGCAGTCCGAATGCTTTAGGACAAATGAGTTCAAGCCGGAAAGCAAGGTGTACAGCACCATGCGCGGGGAAAAGGTGCGTTCGAAATCCGAGGCGCTTATTGCAAACACGCTTTTTTACTTAGGAATCCCGTACCACTATGAGAAGGAACTCATACTAAAGGACGGAAGGCGCAGATACCCTGACTTTACAATCCTAAAGGTGCGACAAAGAAAAGAGGTTTACCTAGAGCATCTTGGCCTTTTGGACAATCCTGATTATTTTATGAATTGGCTCAAGCGAATGGATGAATACCACAAGTCCGGAATCTACACGGGATCGAGGCTTTTTATGACTTTTGAAACGAAGGATGCTCCGTTAAATATTGAAGAAGTCAAAAGCATACTTGAACATATAGTGAGAGATGAGGTATGATAACTCTACCATGCGTAGGTGGTGCGTTGGGAACGACGGTTAAAATATGATGAATATTGCAAAACCGGCAGGCAATACTGTCGGTTTTGTGTTATAATACTGTGTTGAACACACGGCGGCCTAAAGGGGAGCCGGACTAAAGGAAACCGATGCGGTAGTGCCTTTTGCGGAAGAAACCGCGAAAAACAGTGATGAGGTAAAAGACTTGAGGACAATACTCAGTATCTTCAAAAATGATATAAACGCGATAGTGAAGCATTTCTTCGTGCTCGCTATAGTTCTGGCGGTAGGAGTCCTGCCGTCTCTTTATGCGTGGATAAATATATATGCGACGTGGAACCCTTATGTGAACACGGGAAATGTGCCTGTGGCACTGGCAAGCCGCGACCTCGGAATCGAGGGACCGGACGGCACACACATCGATGCGGCGACGGAGGTAATCGCAGAGTTTGCCGACAGCGAGAGCATTCACTACATTCCGGTGGGTAGCGCCGAGGAAGCCATAGACGGCGTAAGCGCAGGCGAGTACTATGCCGCCATCATCTTTGAGGACGGCTTCACCTACGCCATGAACCACTACGAGGAAGCGATAGGCGATGCAAAGCCGCGCGTAACTTACTATTCCAACATAAAGAAGAACGGCATTGCACCTAAAATTACGGATACGGCAGCGGACAACATGCTGCGCGACATCAATTCCGAATATGTGAAGGCGATGATGACCAAATATTTCGCTGACGCGCAGGCGCTGATGGCGGACATCGACGCTGACGATGCCGCAAGCCGTGCGGTAAGCGGGCTGCGCGGTGTACAGAGGGCCCTTGGCGACTACTCTGCAGCCATAGGGCAGATACTTGAAGGCGGAGAGCCTCTTGGGGAGTCTCTTTCAAATTCCCGCGAGAGCTTGGCTTCGGGGCGTGTGCAGGCACGCGGCGATATAGAAAAGGCTGATGCAAATATTACAGAGGCGCAGGTTACTCTGCGCGATATTTCGCGAAAGCTGGATAAAAAATCGTCAGCTGTTGAGGATTCCCTAGATGATCTTGCCTATACGATTGACCATCTGCAAAAGCCTGTCAGCGAAGAGGAAAAGAGAAAGCTTGTAAAGGAAGCAAACGCAAAGGCGGATACGGC
>JAEEGU010000005.1 GCA_016280485.1 Bacillota bacterium
TAAGGCAGTACAAACCGCGGCAAAGACGGCTATTCTGATGGCCGTTTTGTTGCTGTGCTCAAAATGCATAGGCTTTGTGCGCGAGATGGTTATGGCTGCGTTTTTTGGTACCAGCTACATAACTGACGCCTATGTCATGGCGCAGTCGATTCCGACCATGCTTTTTGCGGGCATATTTGGCGCGGTAGCGACCGGATACATCCCACTTCTGTCGGACTATATGGAAAAGGGCTCGCAAGAGGAGGGGAACTCTTTTACGAGCCGTGTATTAAATATACTGCTCGTAATATCCGCAGTGTCGGCACTGGTGGGCTTGTTCTTTTCGGATCAGCTGACGGCATTTATGGCGCCGGGCTTTGAGAAAGAAACGGCGATTCTCACATCGCGGTACCTGAAAATAACCTTTTTATACACCGTTTTTTCGGCAACCGCGGGCATTTTGGAGGCATATCTCCAGTACAAGGACACCTTCATTCCGCAGATCATAATCGGATATTCGCAGAGCGCGATTCTAATCGTAACAATTATAATCAGCGCGTACACCGATTGCTATTTCCTTGCTTACGGTCTTTTGATTGCATACATCGTGCGCCTCGTGTTAATGTACATCATGGCGAGACGGCGCGAGTACCGCTATTCGCTTCACAGAGGCAGCTACGGCACAGTTTTCAAGCAAATTATACCGCTTGCAATTCCTGTTTTCATTGGACATTGCGGCTACCAGATAAACATGTTTGTCGACAAGTATCTTGCTTCGGGCTTGGCGGAGGGTAGCGTTTCCGCGCTGAACTACGGAAACCTCCTAAACGGCATGATTATGACGTTGTCGACCTCCGTGCTGAACACGATAATTTATCCGAAAATCGCCCAGGCAAGTGCTTCCGATAGGCGCGACAGCGTAATCGCCATGTCGCAGACAGGTGTAAGCCTTTCTGTTTTGATAGCTCTCCCATTTTCGCTGGGAGCAATCGTTTACAGTAACGAAATAGTGCAGATTGTTTTCGAGCGCGGCGCGTTCGATGCGGCGGCGACGGAACTGACTACCGGCGCTTATCGGTTCTATTCGGTTGGCATGTTATTTATGGCACTGAACACATTCCTGACGAGCGTGTCTTATTCGATAAAGGACACTCGCAGGCCGATGTACTTTGCTTTGGTCGGCGTGGTGACGAACATCGCTGTTAATCTGATGCTGGTCGGCAGCATGCAGCACTGTGGCCTCGCGCTTGCAACAAGCTGTGCGGCTTTCGTAAACTCGGTGCTTCTTTACTTTGGCCTGCGCCACTTCCACGGCATCGATGTGGTGCCGAGCTGGAGCAAAATGGCGAAAATCGCACTTGCTTCTGCCGTCTCCGTCGGAGTGTCGTACCTGTGCTATCGCGGTCTTGTCGCGGCAGTCTGGATGCCGAGAATGGTATACCTCGGCCTTGCGGTAATCATTGCTGTTGGAATTTACCCGGCACTGTTAAAGATCTTCAAAATCGAAGAACTCAGCATCCTGACTTCAGTATTGCGTCGCAGAACTCGGTAGTACCAAGGTGGAGCGAAATCTTGCAGACCTCCGTACCGTCCAATAAACGAAAAAGCCTACTTTTACCCGGTATTTAGACGGGGAGAATAAATCCATGAAAATCTTAGTAGTTTGCCAATACTACAAACCGGAACCGTTCCGCATATCCGACATCTGCGAAGAGCTGGCGCGCCGCGGCCACGAAGTGACCGTGCTGACGGGCGTGCCGAACTACCCGATGGGCGAAATTTACGAAGGCTACCGCCACGGCGAGCACCGTTGCGAGACCGTGCAAGGCGTGGAAGTCCGCCGCTGCTTCACTATCGGCAGGCGGCGTGGTGCCATCTGGCGCTTCTTGAATTACTATAGCTTCGCAATTTCGTCAAAGTGTGCAGCCGCAAGACCCGGTTTTGGGCCGGCAAGCGGTGGCGATTTTGATGTGGTTCTGGTGAACCAGCTGTCCCCGGTGATGATGGCTAAAGCAGGCATCGCCTACGCGCGGAAGCACAACACACCACTCCTCATGTACTGTCTCGACCTCTGGCCGGAGAGCCTCTGCGCCGGTGGGATTGCGAAGGGCTCGGCGGTGTACCGCCTGTTCCACCGCATTTCGGGAAGGATTTATCGCGCGTGCGACCGCATCCTCATGACATCGCGCGGCTTTGAGAAATACCTGACGGAAGAGTTCGGCATCGCGCCGGACCGCCTCGGCTACCTCCCGCAGTACGCGGAGGAACTGTTCAGCTCCGGCGAAACCGCGCCACGAAATGACGGTGAGATAAATTTGGTATTTGCCGGAAACATCGGAGCAGCCCAAAGAGTAGATTTGATAATTCGTGCAGCAGCAATTCTGAAAGATGAGCGCGTGCATTGGCACATCGTTGGTGACGGCTCCGAGCTGGAAGCTTGCCGCAAGCTGGCGTCAGAGCTCGGTGCAGAGTCCGTAACTTTCCACGGGCGGCATCCTGTAGAGGAGATGCCGAAGTTCTACGGGCTGGCGGATGCTATGCTGCTTACACTTGATGATGACGAGGTCATTTCGTATACGCTGCCCGGCAAGATCCAGTCCTATATGGCGGCAGGGAAGCCTGTGATCGCTTCGGCAAACGGTGAAACGCCGCGCGTAATCGCAGATGCGGCTTGCGGAATCTGTGCGCCGGCGGGCTCGGCAGAAGCTCTCGCGGAAGCCGTGCAGACCTTCGCTTTCATGTCCGAAGAGCAGCGCTGCGAAATGGCGCAAAACTCTGCCTCATACTACGCAGCCCACTTCCGCCGCGAAATCTTTATGGATAAACTTGAAACGGAATTAATGGAATGGACAAAGTTCTGATTACCGGTATAACCGGGCACAGCGGACAGTATTTTCTGGATGAGCTGATTGCGGCGTTCCCCGAGGGCGTCAGCATCAGGGCGCTTGTCCGCA
>JAEEGU010000056.1 GCA_016280485.1 Bacillota bacterium
CATAATAGGAAATATGCGCTTCTCGCATCATGAGGGGCGTGATAAAGCGGTGGAAAAAGTGCAGAAGGTGGCCGATAAATACGGCATTGAGATAGATGTGTACGATCCGGGCTTCATTTCGACGATTTCGCCTTATGACGGACCGGCTTTCCATGTGATGGAATCTGCAATAAAAGAGATTTTTCCAAATGTTGATGCGGTGCTGCCATATATCTTAAACGGTGCGTCGGATTCGTCGTTTTACGGTGAGGTATGCGATCAGTGCATGCGCTTTTTGCCATTCGAGGCAGACGCAGAGCAGATGGCGGGCGTGCACGGCCTAAACGAGCACCTCAGGGTGGATTCACTCGCCCCGGCGGTGGAGTTTTATAAGTATATAATGCGAGAATACAAATAAAATTTTAGCCTATATGCGCCGCAAATTATAAATGTGGAGGCATATTCCAAACCCCACCAAAATTATTGCGAGAACTATTAAACCGGGAGAGCTGGGCCTATTCAATATATCGTCGCGCCCGAAAAGCCAAAAGAAGGCAAAACCTATCCAGACCAGAGACGGCATGATATGGATTATTTTTGGAGCTTCGGCATCTGCGGGCTCTTCCAGGTAAAAGAAAGACGCGCACCCCAGCTCAACCGTAAACCAGATCGTTATGGCTATAACGGCCACACCGAAAGCATATGCGCGAGTCAAGGTTCCGTCAAGGGCGCCTGCTACGAGAACGAGAAGCGGTATAAACTCACCGACTGCCAGAGATTTCCACTGCCAGGTTGCCAGCATGACAGCTTCGCTGACCGGAAAGCACCTGTAGGTAATCTCTTCATCTCGGTAAAAATACGGTAATTCATGGTTAACCCACAAAGCGGATATAAACATGCCAATTAAGCAGGTGATGTCACCAAAGTCTGCATTTCGAGAAAAGACGAACACTACCCACGAAAGCTCCAGCGCGAGGACCACGCCAAGCCTAAAGAGCCCGTCCCGGTGCAGCTTAAAATACTCCCAATTCTTTTGTCTTTGATTCATTTCTTCCACCTAAACCGCCTCTTCCCGCAGGATATCCTTTATCGCCTCCTGCAAAGTTCCGCCGAACTCTGCGCGCAGCTCGTCGCAATTCTTGTACAGCGTAATTTTTCCGTCCTTTAGCACGCAGGCATCATCGAAGAGCTTCTCAATCTCGCTGATTAAATGCGTTACTATAATCATCGAGGATTCTTCACCAAAGCTGTCCAGTATGGCATCGATTACCACATCTCTTGCAACAACATCAATTGCACCAAGCGGCTCGTCCAAAATATAGAGCTTTGCTTTGCGCGCCATGGTCAGTGCAATTTGCGCCTTTTCTGCGGTTCCGAGAGATATTTCACCGGGGCGCTGCAGAGGATCTACTTCAAAGCGGGCAAGCAGCTCCAGGCACTTTTGCCTGTCAAAGTCATCGAAAAATCTTTCGTAAATATCAATAATCTCCGATATCGACAGCTTGTCCGGAAGAGCGCATTTGTCCGAAAGGTATGCAACGTAGTTTTTAGTGGTGCATCCGGGACGGCTCCCGCATATGCTGACCTTCCCTTCATAATCTCTTGTCATTCCAGCAAGTATTTTAAGCAGAGTTGTCTTTCCGCTTCCGTTATTGCCGAGTAGTCCCACAATCTTCCCTGCAGGGATTTCTAAATTAACACCCTTCAGAACCTCACCGGTCAGGAAGGATTTTCTCAGGTCTTCGATTTTTAGAACTGTTTCTCTGTTTGTGTTTTCCATCTTAACTATCCTCGTATCCTCGTATTCTCCAAAATTTTGCTTAGTCAGTCATATATTGCTTCATTTTCCGGTAGGAAACATAAACTAAAGTCGCTGCAAGGCAAAGGCTGACTATTATGGTAATCAGCATTTTTACATGCATATTTCCTACAAAAAGGCGCTCCGCTATGTCCGAGCGGAAGAAAAACAAAAAGATTATAATAAACGTGAAAAGCTTTTTTAGAGCAGCTTTAAGCTTACTGTCTTTTTCTTTTTCGTTCTTGTAATCAAAGGCTCCCTTTGTCAAAAGCGCTGCGGATAAGAACAAAAAAGCGGAAAGAGCGCTTGCAATGTAGCAGGCAGTATCGGCTACCATATGCCTTGGCGTAACGACGAAGGATGCCACAATAGAATTTGGATTATAGTTTTCCGGAAGCATATTATAGATGACCAATGCTCCGGCGAGAAGTATGCTGTAAAATGAGAACAACAGCATAAGTATTGTGAGCTTTGCGGCAAGAGTTTCTGCGGCTGTAAACCCAAACTGTCTGCAAAAGAGCATGTTTTTGCCGTTGAAATTATCGGACGCAATGCCTTGCACCGCATAGCCCATTGGAAAAAGGGTAAGAATAGTCATAAACGCTGTAAAGGATTGTGCAAAGTATATGATGGCGACTCCCAATAAACACATGGCGATTGTTAGCATCACGGGAGTTTTCGCCAAGGCAATCTCAAGCGCAGTGGCTTCTCCCAATCTCTTTATTTTATTCATAAGACTCTTCCCCCAATTTAATAAGTGTCCCACCTGCGTATGTGTATGCGGCAAGGTAGCTTTCTCCAAGCACGTCGACTTCGCTGAATTTCCTAAGTAGACTCTCAAGCTCCGGCTTTAAGCCCAGGTCGTGCAGCCGGTGCCACTTTGCTTCGAACAGGCGCTTTTTGTCGGCCTTTGTGTGTGACAAAGAGGAATAGTTCCAATAAATATAGAAAGTTCTTTTGTTGAGTGCCCACAGAGGAAAGCCCTCGTAGGTTTCGGCCTCATATTCGATATTCACTTCCTTCGGAGGGACCTCGTACCAATCGGTCTTTTCGCCGGTCAGTATGTTTAGGTCATATCTGTAACCGCCGGGTATATCTCTGACATAGCACCAACCGTCATCCTCCGTAGTTTCGGTAAAGAATATATCTTCAATTTCGTATGTCACATCAGCCCCATTTGGGAACTCATTTTTCTTGGTAAGCTCACAGAGCTTTTCAAAATCGCGGTTCAGTATAACTATCTGCCTTTTTTCGTCGACTATCGTTCCGATGTAAGCAATTATATACTTGCCGTTTTCGGAGGCCTCTGCTTCGTTGCACATAAATTTCTTAAATGTACCACCCTTTTTAAGCTCGTCCAAGGTAGTGACAAACGATTCGTCCTCCGACCAAACCATTACAACATCCGCATCCAGAGTAACATTTGCCGGCCCGAAGATAACGTTTCCCTCCTTGTCCAGTAAGAAATCCTCGTATGAACCGCTTTTATAAGCAATGATAGCCTGATCGCCGGGCTCTACTTCGTCGAAGCTCTCATACGCATTTAACTCGGTAATCACTTCCGCATACTGCCCGATTTCATCGAGGATTGAAGAGGCCTCTTCTTCGTCAAGCGGCACGCCTTTTTCAACCCAAAGATCCTTCACAAAGATTGCCAGCCCTATCAGAAGCACGCACAAAAGTACTATAACTATGATTGATAAAACAAATGGGTTTTTCTTTAAAAGTTTCATTCTCCGCCCTTACCTCTCAAAAAATCTCCAAACTCCTCCGGGGAGAACCCCAGCGCTTTCATCTCTTCTGCGAAGCTTTTCGCAGCCTCCCTTGCCATGGCATGCCGCAGCTCCTTTATCGCAGCTTGATCGGCCGCCACATATCTCCCCTGAGCCCGCTCAGTTTCAAGGAGCCCTTCTCTTTCAAGATCAAGCAAGGCCCTCTGCACGGTGTTGGGGTTTACGCCAAACGTCGCAGCCATTTCTCTTACCGACGGAATTCGGTCGCCGGGCTTCAGCTCGCCGGAAACAATGGAATGCTTTACCGCATCCATAATCTGCACATATATTGGAATGTTTCTGTCCAAAAGCTTTTCCACGGTGGCCTCCTTTCTGTCGATAGTTCGATTTGTGTATTACTGTATTAATCACTTAATACAGTAATCTCTTTTATTCTTTTTGTCAAGATACAAAGGAAAAACCTATTTTGACAGCAACATTTCGCATTACGCAACGTCGTTTCGACATTTGAGAAAATTTTACGATTTTTGGGGCGAAAAAAGCCCTTTTTTGTTGAAAAAGATTTGGCAGAGGGGTACATTATTACTTGAGAAAAGCTTTACGCTGCACGAAATGAAAGTGGCGATTAAAACGAAAAGGAGAGCGAAAAATGAAATTAGTAGATATGAAGG
>JAEEGU010000006.1 GCA_016280485.1 Bacillota bacterium
ATCATACGATTATTTCATACTCGAATATGTCATTCCTGATGACGTTGCAGATGGCTCAACAATCACTATAGACCTTAAAACAGTAAGTCGTGCAGAGCATGAATCATATATTCCTGCCGGCATTCGCGAAGCTGCCATTGCCGCCGTAAACGCGGCTTATGATGAATATTCAAAGGCGACAAACGCCGATTTGGCAAAGCTGGCTCAGATTAAAGCCGATGCATTGGCAAAGATTGAAGCTGCGACAACAGAGGCAGATGTCACCAATGCAAGAAAGGCTGCAGTTGCAGCTATGGCTGCGGCATTTACGGCTACCGGCGGTGAAAGCGGAGTCATAGAGCCTGAGGCATCGTTCGATGCCGGTAAACAGGTCGGCACCGTATCACTTATCATAGAAAACACAACCTATAGCGGAGCGCCGTTCACCGGAACCATCGCAAAGGGTACTTATCCGCTCTGCGAGAATGACTCTATGATGACGGTTGTATTAAAGGCACTTGAGGCAAAGGGCTTTAACTGGAACGGTACTAAGGGAAATGTAGGTGATGCGGGCAGCTCTACAGGTAATCACGACTATTCGATTTCATACCTTGGCAGCATCAACAAAGGTGAGGGCAGCAATAATAAAGAGCTTGGCGAATTTGACGGCGGTAGAAAGTCCGGCTGGATGGGTACGCTTAACGACTGGTTTGTAAACGAAAGCTTCTCCGCATTTACCGTTGAAAGCGGCAGACTGGAAAGCGGTGACGAAATCCATATTATGTATACCTGTGACCTCGGTGCAGATATCGGCGGCAGCTGGACTGCAGGAGATACGGCTATAAAGAATATAGATTTCTCGGTCGGTAAGCTGGCTCCTGTGTTTGACAGCGATACTTCTGACTATATGCTCATTATTCCGTCGGATTCTGCAAAGCTGAAGGTTAATTACGACGTAAGAAACATGAACTACCAGTCCCGCATCTTCCTTAATTACTACAACAAGGAAAGTGCGCGATACAAGAAGTCGGATGTCTTGAGTGTAAAGAGCGGCGACAAACTTTACATCGGCGTGGGCGATCCTTCGTGGCCGAGCATGAACAACAGCGGAAAGGGCATGAAGTATGTCTTCTCCGTATACTCACTCGGTGACGCCATCAAGGCTCTGCCGGCGGCAAGCACCGTAAAGCTGACTAACTACAAGCAGTATCTGTCCCAGGCAGAACAGCTCGAGGCGACAGTCAAGGTTTACAGTTATTCGGGCAGCGTAGATAAGCTTACCGCACTTAAAGAGGCGGCAACTTTCTACAGCGAAATTGACAAGGTTAAGGAGCTGCTCAGCGCAATTCCAAAGGCCGACAAACTGTCCAGAAGTGACAAGTCAAAGGTAGAGGCCGCAAGAGCGGGCTACGATGCATTAAGCAGCGAGCAGAAGAAATACATTACCGTTGCGGATGCAAAGAAGTACAACGAAGCGGTTGAATGGCTCGAAAAGCAGGGTATCAGCACCGGCGGACGTATTGACGGTAACGAGGAAGCACCTGAGGAAATTCCGGTAGAACAGCCGGTAGTTGAAAAGGTAGTTGAAACCGTAAAGGTAGAGGCGACCGTTGACTCAAAGGGCGTAGCAAAGGCAGAGGTTGCATCAAAGGATGTAAGCGCGGCCGTAAAGAGCGCTACCGAAACCAAGGCCGATGCAATCGTAATCGCACCTGAAATCAAGGGCGAGGCAAAAGAGGTTAAGGTAAATCTTCCAAAGGCAGCGGTAAATGAAATTGCAGAAAAGACAACGGCTTCGCTTGTTATCGAAACAAAGACGGCATCAGTCGAGGTTCCGACTGCCGTGCTCAATGAAATTGCAGCACAGGCGGGCGGTGCAAATGTTGAAATCAGCGTTGCTCTTAAGACCGCGGACATAGCAGAGGTAAAGGATGCAATTGCAGTAATGGGTGACAAGATCGGTAGCGATGTTGTGACCGAAAATGCTGCTGTTGCTGAAATTACCGTGGTTTCCGGCAATGAAAAGATTACTACGTTTGGTGGAAAGTCCATCAGCGCAAGCGTTTCCGTAGACGGTAAGAAGGGCTTTACCGAGGGCAAGAAGTATCTTACTCTTGTAATAAGCGAAAACGGTAAACGTGAGCTTCTCGCCGGCAAGTGCACGCTCGATGCAAGCGGCAAGCTTTCCGTAGGCGTTGAGGTAGGGCACCTCAGCACATTTGTCGTACTTGACAAAGAGCTTAAGAGCTTCGCGGATGCGGATGCTCACTGGTCAGCAAAGGCGGTTGACTTTGCCGTAGCGAACGGACTTATGAACGGTATCTCGGATACAGCATTTGATCCGAATGCGACGCTTAACCGTGCTATGCTTGTAACTGTTCTCTACAGACTGGCAGGCTCGCAGGCCGTAACAACCGAAAAGGCCTTTGACGATGTAGCGGCAGGGCAGTGGTACAGCGATGCTGTGGCATGGGCTGCCGAAAACGGCATAGTGACAGGCAAGACTGACACAAGCTTCGCTCCTATGGACAACATCACTCGCGAGCAGTTTGCAACAATGCTTATGCGTTACTGTAGCTTCGCAGGACTCGATGCCGCAAAGCGCGCAGAGCTTGGCAAGTTTACAGATAACGATGCTGTAAGCTCATATGCTAACGAAGCTCTTTCATGGGCTAATGCAAACGGTATCATCACAGGTCGCACCGAAACAACCATTGCTCCAAAGGGCAATGCTACAAGAGGTGAAGCGGCAACAATGCTGATGAGGTTCATGCAGCTGTAATTTACACATACTGTAAACATCTAAAAACAAGCCCCTGTTTCGGCAGGGGTTTTGTTTTTACCGTTGACACAAGAGCGCATTTTATAATATAATTATTTTTGTTGTTGGCCGGCATGATGGAATTGGTAGACGTGCGGGACTCAAAATCCCGTGGTGGCAACACCGTATGGGTTCGACTCCCATTGCCGGCACCAAAATAAAACGGGAAATCACCCATTTAGGAGGAATATTATGGATTTTATGACTACTATATTACCTTTAGGTATACTGATCATCTTGATGTATGTTTTAATGATCAAGCCTCAGCAGAAAAGAGAAAAGGCTGCAAAGCAGATGCGCAACAGCCTCACTGTCGGCGATGAAATCATAACCATCGGCGGTATTTGCGGTAAGGTTGTAAAGACAAAGGAAGAATCAGTAATCATCCAGGTTGGAGCAGATAAGACAAAATTTGAAATTATGCGCTGGGCTGTTTCACAGGTTGTTAACGGCGGCGAAGCAAGGGCTGAAAAGACAGAGGACGAAGAGGCCCCTAAAAAGGCTCTTCCAAAGCGCCTTAAGAAGAGCGAACAGGCCGAATCCGAGGCACCTGCACCTGAAGAAAATACCGAGGCTTAATCAAAGCTACAAAAAAGACCTTAAAATCCGCGAAATTTCGCGGATTTTTTTGTATTATTTCGGCTTATTCACCTTGTTATTTTGCCAAAAAAATGATACAATAGTACGGTATATTTATTTCACGAAAGAGGGCGTAAAAACTAAAATGAATTATTCACTTAAAAAAGTTCTGGCAGTTTTGGTAGTCATCGCAATCATCTTTGGATGGTATGTGACATTGTTTGGAATCGGCAGCATGCAGAGCATAAAGGACAAGCTCAGCCTCGGCCTTGATATCAAGGGCGGAGTTTACGTATTATTCGAAGCCGAAACAGACGAAAAGGGCGACGATCTCACAAAGCTGATGGAACAAACCCAGGCAGTACTCGAAAACAGAGTTAACCAAATGGGTCTTGCGGAACCGGTAGTTACCATCGAGGGTGACAAGCGCGTCAGAGTAGAATTACCGGGTGCTGAAAATGCCGAAGAAGCAATCGCTGCAATCGGCAGAGTTGCACAGCTGCAGTTCACACTTGCTGACGGCACACTCATACTTGACGGTTCAATGATAAAGGATGCCGGCATCACCACAGACAACGACCACGGCGGCTACGCCGTATCTCTCCAGTTCACGGTCGAAGGCTCTGACCTCTTCGCAGAGGGCACACGCCTCGCACTATCGGGCAGAGAGCCTGCGTTTGACGATGTCAGCAGAAACTCCATAGTCATCATACTCGACGGCGAAATCATTTCGGCACCTGTGGTACACGAAGTAATCAACTCCGGCAGCTGTGTAATCACCAGCGGCAGAGTGGGCGGCTTCCCGCAGGACGAGGCATCACAGCTTTCGGCACTCATCCGCGGCGGTGCACTTCCTGCAGAGCTTCACGAAATCAACTCCGGCTCGCAGACAGCATCGATAGGTGAGACGGCGTTCGAAAAGAGCATCGTGGCCGGAGCGATCGGCCTTGGGCTTATCTTCGTAATCATGATCGTGGCCTACAGCGTAATGGGCGTTGCGGCGTGCATCGCGCTTCTCCTTTACGTAATCATCGTACTTTGGGTAATGGTAGGCCTGGGCGCAGTACTTACACTGCCGGGCATAGCCGGTATCATCCTGTCAATCGGTATGGCGGTTGACGCGAACGTCGTAATCTTCTCGCGTATCAGAGAGGAAATCATAAACGGAAAGACGGTTCGCGTAGCTGTACAGTCGGGCTTTAAGCGCGCGCTGGCAACAGTTCTTGACTCACAGATTACAACAATCATCGCGGCACTGGTTCTTTATGAAATCGGTACCTCCACTGTAAAGGGCTTCTCGCTCACACTCATGATAGGTATTGTGGCATCACTCTTTACGGCGGTTATTGTTACAAACCTGTACCTCAGCCTGATTGCTGATTCAAAGATGTTCTCAAAGAAGAAGTTCTACGGCGTAAACGACGACAATACACCGAAGTTCGGACTTAAAAAGGAAATTGACTTCGTAAAGAACAAGAAAATCATCTACATCATTGCATGCTCAATCATCATCGTGGGACTGCTGATTTCCACAATATTTGGCATGAACTACGGTATCGACTTCACAGGCGGTACAAAGATGCAGGTGGACCTCGGAGCGTATGTCGATTCGGCATCGATTGAAAAGACAATCAAGAGCTATGACCTTAATAACCTGCAGATTGTATACTCCGGTAACGACAAGCACGAGGTCATCATAAAGACGACAGACTTCCTCGAAAACGACCAGAGAGCGGCTGTTATCGATACGCTCCAGGAAGCATACAGCTTCCCTGACGACAACGTTCTCACATCCGAGCAGTTCTCACCGTCGGTCGGCAGCGAGCTTCAAAAGAACGCTGTTATCGCGGTTCTGGTTGCAGCAATCGGTATGCTGATTTACATCATCATCAGATTCGAGTGGAAGTTCGGTATCGCAGCTGTTGTGGGTGTATTCCACGACGTACTGATGGTAATCGCGTTCTATGCGATATTCCGCGTAACGGTAAACAACCCGTTCATCGCAGGTATCCTGACTGTAGTCGGATATTCCATAAACGATACAATCGTAATATTCGACCGTATTCGTGAAAACCTCGGTCTGATGAAGAAAAAGAATACGACCGAGCTTGTAAACAAGAGTATCAATCAGACAATCGGACGTTCGATTATGACATCCGTTACAACGCTGGTTGTAATGATTCCGATGCTCGTTATGACAGGCGAAGCAATCCGAGAGTTTACAGTACCTCTCATGGCCGGTGTAGTAGTCGGCTGCGTATCGTCAGTTACAATCTGCGCACCTCTTTGGCTTGACATTACAAACAAAACAGGCGGCAGCAAATACAGGGGCGCAACCAAAAAGTCCGGAAAGAAGGCCGGCAAGAAAGAAATCGAAACAGAGGAGTAATCACATTTCATGGAAACCAGAGACCAGTTCCTCGGAAGTCTTTCCGAAATGAATCCAAAATATAATATGGAACTGATAGCTCGGGCTTTTGACCTTGCAAACGAAAAACACAAGGATCAAAAGAGAAAGTCCGGAGAGCCTTATATCATTCATCCGATGGCCGTAGCAAAAATACTGGCCGATCTTGGCATGGATGAAGAAACAGTGGCTGCGGGACTTCTCCACGATGTAGTGGAGGACACGGATTACACCTATGACCAGTTAAAAGACGACTTCGGCGAGGAGATAGCCCTCCTCGTCGATGGCGTTACAAAGCTTACCTCAATGGTAATTGAGAGCAAGGAACAAAAGCAGGCAGAAAACCTCAGAAAGATGTTTCTTGCGATGAGTAAGGACATCCGCGTGCTCATCATAAAGCTGGCGGACAGACTTCACAACCTGCGCACAATCAACTATATGACAGAGGCGCAGATTCTTGACAAGTGCACGGAGACGCTCGAGATATACGCTCCGCTTGCAGAAAGACTCGGAATCTACGCGATGAAATTCGAGCTTGAGGACATCGCATTAAAGCACATAGATCCTGAGGCTTACCAGACTCTAAGGTCCCAGATAAACAAGAAAAAAGAGGACCGCGAGGCGATTATAAACAAGGTAATAGACGAGGTAAAAATCGCCCTGGACGACCTTAATATCCACTATGACATCATGGGTCGTTCAAAGCATTTCTACAGCATATACAGGAAAATGAAGTTCCAGAACAAGCAGCTGGACGAGATTTTCGACCTCATGGCAGTTCGTGTCCTGGTGGACACCGTAAAGGACTGCTACGCGGTACTCGGCATAGTCCACACTATGTGGAAGCCGATACCGGGCAAATTCAAGGACTACATTGCAATGCCAAAGCCGAACATGTATCAGTCGCTCCACACGACGGTACTCGGCGATAACGGCGAACCTTTCGAGATTCAGATCAGAACATACGAGATGCACCGCATTGCAGAGTACGGCATCGCCGCACACTGGAAATACAAAGAAGGCGTCTCCTCAGATAAAGAAGAAATAAAGCTGGCATGGCTCCGCCAGACGCTGGAATGGCAAAAGGACATGAACGACCCGAAGGAGTTTATGGACACCTTAAAGGTAGACCTTTTCGCATCCCAGGTATTCGTATTCACACCTCAGGGCGAGGTAATGGAGCTGCCTGCGGGATCTACTCCAATTGATTTCGCGTTCAAAATTCACTCGGCGGTCGGCTACAAATGCGTCGGAGCAAAGGTAAACGGTAAAATCGTGCCGATAGACTACAAGCTCCAGAACGGAAATATCGTCGAGATCATCACTTCCGCAAACTCCGGCGGTCCGTCGGTCGACTGGCTCAAGATTGCTCAGACATCATCTGCCCGCTCAAAAATCAGGCAGTGGCTCAAAAAGGAGAGCAAGGACGACAAGGTTGACAAAGGCCGCGAGGCAATAGAAAAATATGTGACCAAAAAGGGCTATGACCCTAAGACCACACTCAAGAGTAACTACGTTACAAAGGTTGTAAAGCAGCTCGGTCTTTCGGGTCCTGACGAAATGTATCTCCAGCTCGCATCGGGCGGTACATTCCTTTCAAAGGTTGCAATCATGTTCTTTGAGCTTTATCACGCAGATAAACAGGAAGAACACAAAAAGAATGAAAGCGCGCTCGAGGCAATTGAGCAGCACGAAAAGGCTCTAAAGGAGCGCGGAAAGCGCCAGGAGGCATTCCACGCAAACGCTCACGAGCAGTCCGGCATCCTGATAAAGGGCAGCGAGCATCTTGATAATCTGATGATTCGCGTTTCGAAATGCTGTAACCCTGTACCGGGCGATGCCATTATCGGCTTTATCACAAAGGGCAGGGGCATATCCGTACACAGGATGGACTGCGTGAATGTCATAAATGCCACAGAGCAGGACAAGGCCAGATTCATCGAGGTTGAATGGAACGACGCAAAGTTCGGCAAGGACTACGAGGTTACAATCTCCATCATTGCCGACGACCGCAAGGGCCTGTTCAGCGATATATCCAAGGTTTGCGACGATAACGACGTGAGCCTTACGGGAATCAACGCAAAAACCGCAAAGGACGGCTCGGTTATCATCGTGATGACAATCGCGTTAAAGGGTACGAGCCAGATGGAAAAGATACTTCGCTCGCTTCGCAGCATTCCGAATGTATCCGATGTTTACAGAGGCAAGATTTAGGAGGCAATCCAAATGAGAGCAGTAGTTCAGAGAGTTACAGATGCAGACGTATCGGTAGGCGGCAAGATTACCGGCCTCATCGGTAAGGGCGCCGTGGTTTTAATCGGTGTTGAAACAGGCGATAACGAAAAGGATGCAGAATACATCGCGAAAAAGATTGCGAACTTACGCATTTTCGACGATGCAGACGGCGTTATGAACCTTTCGGTAAAGGATATCGACGGCGAAATCCTCGCAGTTTCACAGTTTACGCTGCTTGGTGATGCCACGGGCGGCAATCGTCCGAGCTGGTTTAAAGCCGCAAAGCCGGAGGAGGCGAACTCGCGCTACAGAAAGGTAATTGAATATCTTAAAGACGAGCATGAAATCCATGTTGAGGAGGGCGTATTCCAGGCAGAAATGCTGGTTCGCATCAACAACGACGGTCCTGTGACCATTCTGCTCGAAAGCCACAAGCTGTTCTGATTTGAAGTAAAAGCAGAGGTAAAGATGAAAATAGAAGGAAGACCGAGCGGTATGCTCGGAGCAAATACATATCTCACATGGGACGAGATTAACCATAAAGGTTTTATTGTCGACCCGGGCGGGTTTGACGATTTTCTGGCAGGTCTCATCGAAAAGGAGGCTATTGAGCTTCAGTACATCATTCTGACCCACGGACACGGCGATCACATAGGTGGTGTCGAGGCCTACAAGGAGCGCTTCCCTGACGCAAAGCTTGTCGCTTGCGAAGCCGAGCGCGAGTTCCTGCTTAACCCTAACATGAACGAGAGTGCGGAGCTCTGCTTTAAGGAGCTGCGTCTTACGGCGGATATCTATGTAAATGACGGAGATACACTTACCGTCGGAGACATGACCCTGCATTTCATCCACACACCGGGACACACGCCCGGCGGGATGTGCATTTATGTAGGCAGTGCGCTTTTTAGCGGCGACACACTTTTCAAATATTCAATAGGCCGTACGGATTTCCCGGGCGGAGATTACGGACAGATTATAAAGTCAATCAGGGAAAAGCTTTTCCTATTGCCTGATGATACCAAAGTTTATCCGGGGCACATGGGAACCAGTGAAATTGGCAAGGAAAAGGAGTTTAATCCTTTCGTATGTATCAAATAAGAATTAAAGGCACAAAAGATAAATACGAATACGAAGAGCTGGCAAAGGTATTCTTGCGTCCTGAAGAGTTCAACATGGTAACGGACGGAGAAACCGAGATTTTGATCGATGCCGGTGAATTTGGAGATACCGAATCCGACGATACGGCAGAGAAAAAGAAAATCAAGAACATGGTAAAGCAGCGCCTCTTTCAAGAGCTTTCCGCGGCAACCGGCATGAATCCCGACTGGGGAATATTAACCGGCGTGCGCCCCGTAAAGCTTGCGGGAGAGCTTGTCACAAAGCACGGAGAGGCGGCGGCAAGAGACATGCTTCTTAATGAGTATCTCCTTCAGCCTAAAAAGGCCGTCCTGATACTTGAAACCTATGCTTACCAGCAGGCACATACCGGAAAGCCCCCGGACCGCAGCGCGGGAGTTTATGTGGGCATACCGTTTTGTCCCACAAGGTGCCTTTACTGCAGCTTCACCAGTAATCAAAAAGGCCCCGAGGAAATCGCGAGGTACCTTAAGGCTCTCTACAGAGAGATTGCTTTTGTGGGTCGTCAGATGATTGAGATGGGGTATCTCGCCGAGAGCATGTATATGGGTGGCGGCACACCGACTACGCTTACAGCCGAAGAACTCAACGGGCTGCTTACTCACATACGGGAAAGCTTTGACCTTTCGGCTCTGCGCGAGTTTACGGTAGAGGCGGGACGTCCCGATACAATCGACGAAGATAAGCTTAAAGTAATTCTAAAGCACGATATCGGCAGAATCAGCATAAACCCTCAGTCGATGAAGGCGAAAACGCTCGAGCTTATAGGCAGGGCGCATACGCCTGATGACACAAGAGCTGCAATGAAGCTCGCACGAAAGATGAAAGTCCCGATAATCAATATGGACCTGATTGCGGGACTTCCGGAGGAAACGCCGGCAGATTTTTGTGAAACGCTGTCAGAGATAATCGATTACGAACCTGCGAATATCACGGTTCACACGCTCGCTGTAAAACGCGCAAGCAGGCTTATAGAACAAGATCCGGATTTTCACTACAGACGTGCCGAAACGGTGCGCGAGATGCTGGCGGATGCTGATGCGAGGCTACGCGGCGCAGGCTATGTGCCGTACTATCTTTACAGGCAAAAGCATATGGCGGGCAGCTTTGAAAATGTCGGCTGGTGCAAGCCGGGCACGGAAAGCGTTTACAACATTCGAATCATGGAAGAGGCCCAGACAATTGCGGCACTCGGTGCGGGCGGAATATCAAAGAGCTACTGCCCGTCGGAAAACAGACTCGAGAGAATTGCAAACGTTTCCAATTATGAGATCTACATCGAAAGACTTGATGAGATGATAGAGCGAAAAAAAATAAATTTATTTGAATATTAGTAGGAGAGAAGGAAAAATGAGCGAATTATTCAAAAGAACCCATTATTGCGGAGTATTGAGAAACACGGATATTGGAGCAAACGTAGTTTTAAACGGCTGGGTTGCAAAGAGCCGCCGTCTCGGAAGCATCGTATTCTGTGACTTAAGAGACAAGACAGGCATTACACAGATTGTGTTCGATGAAAACACCGCAAAGGACGTTTTCGAAAAGGCTGAATCGCTTCGTTCCGAATATGTAATAGGTATTAAAGGTACCGTTCGCGAGCGTCAGTCAAAGAACGCAGACCTTGCGACAGGCGATATTGAGGTTGTTGCAAATGCAATCACCGTTTACAGCGAGGCTGACACACCTCCTATTTATGTAAAGGATGACGACAACGTAGACGAAAAT
>JAEEGU010000057.1 GCA_016280485.1 Bacillota bacterium
CAAAATCAATTGCGTAAACAACGATTACTGATGCCCACAGTACGATGTAAACAGCGAGCAGGATTGCTATCGCTGCAAGTGCAAGTGACAGCCAAATCGGAGAACCGAGGACTATCAGAGCTACTTCCCAGCCCTTTAAGCTTCTCTTTGGCTTTACCTTGTTCTTTACGATTTTTGTGAGCGGAATATCCGCTGTAATCTGATCTGCGATTTCATCAACCGTGCCGATTCCGGCAATGGCTTCATCTTCGGACAGACCGTCCTCTACGCGGTCGTCTATCATTTCGCTGTAAAAGCTCAGCCTTTCCTCTATTTCATTTTTAGGAAATCCGGCGAGCTTTTCGCGAAGCTCTTTCATGAATGTTTCCTTAGTCATTGTCAGCATCCTCCCTGGTTATAAATTGGTAGATGGAAAGTATCTCCTTCCAGTCGTCCCTGAACTCCTCTATTCTGTTAATCCCCTGCTGTGTGATATGATAGTATTTTCTGAGCCGACCCTCGTGCTCGACCGATCGGACGGTCAACATGTTCGCCGTTTCGAGTCGTTTCAGAATTGTGTACAGTGTGGATTCGGACAGCTCCAGATAAGGCTTCATATCCTTTATTATCCGGTAACCATAGGAATCCTCGTTTCGGATTGCCGCCAGAACGCATACGTCCAGCAGCCCGCGTTTTAATTGAATATCCATATGATACCTCCTTTCGACGAGTACATCGTAACACGAAGTATAACGCGTTGTCAAGTATGAAATTTAATTTTTTTGCTCCCTTGAAAAGCACCGCCAGACCATTATGCAATGTAGTTCCCCCTAGGGAATCAATGCTTTACGTATGCGCTGCCGTCGCTATTATTAGCGCGTAATCGAGTGCTATCCGGTAAAACCGCGAAGAGTCCGAGTTTCACTTTAGCTATTTACAAAATATAATTCATATGGTAATATATAACAGAGAAAGCAAGAAAAGGTGCAACTTCGGGCTGCCGGCGGGCTGTGCGGTTGCCTCCAAAATGCAAAACTGCATTTGAAGTCAACCGCACAACCCGCAGCAGGCACCAAATCGCCCAAATTCGGGCCAATTTGCGCCAAAGCGGTTGCCTCCAAAATGCAAAACTGTACTAGGAGTCAACCGCAACACCGCCAACCGGCGTCAAACCACCCGGATTTAGGTCAATTTGCACCAAAACAGTTGCCTCCAAAATGCAAAACCGCATTTGGAGCCACCCGCAACACTAAATCTAAAGGAGAAAAGGGATAATGAGAAAGAACGAAATTATAAAGGAATTAACCGCACGCGCCACACGGCTCAAAAAGGAAATTAAAAAAGCTGAAAAGATTAAAGGCTCTTTTCCGGAGGGAAGGCTCCGGGTGTCTCGTAACGGAAAGAAGACGCGTTTTTACAGAGTAGATGAGACAAAAGACAAAAGGGATAAATTCGGCATTTATATCCCTGTTGCCGAAAAGGAACTTGTAGCCGATTTGGCACAAAAGGATTATAACCGCGAGTTCCTTCGTTTGGCACACAAAGAACTAAAGGGTATAGAAAAAAGCATACGGGCGCTGTCAGCACCCGATGCCGATGCTGCTTATCAAAAGGCATCACCGACCAGACAAAATCTGATAACGCCTTATATAGAAACGGATGAAATGTTTGTAAAGAAATGGCTTGATAATAAACCCACCCAAAACGCATTAATGCCCGAAGGCAGAATTTACGACACTCGCAGCGGTGAAAAGGTCAGATCAAAATCGGAATCGATTATAGCAGATATCCTATATGATTTAGGAATACCATACCACTATGAAAAGCCGCTCTGTCTTAAGAATGGTCGTACACGTTACCCGGACTTTACCTTGCTTGATATTTCGTCCCGAGCAGAAATCTATTTTGAGCACTTTGGAAAGCTGGAAGAATGGGACTATGCTTGTGACGCAATGGCTAAAATCGAAGAGTATAAGCGGAACGGAATCTTTTTAGGTAAGAACCTAATCGTCACATACGAAACATCGAATTACCCGTTGAGCGCAAACGCAACCCGCGAGATGCTTCAGGCAGTTTTCTTTTAGCAAGCAAAATATCTCACTGTTTGTTCTCGCCGCTCACTCACCGCTCATTTATCGTTCACTCATCCATGCGATGACAGGGTTAATTAAGTTTCGTCCGAGTTTTCTGCTTCAAATGTTTCGAAATGCCACCTGCGCGGATACTTTTGATAAGCCGCAAGCCCTCGTTCGTAGAAGACTTGCACCATATCGTGAGACTTCAATGGCTCCACAATGATTCCATCCTTCCCGAACCGGCGGAAGTATTCCTCGAGAGGCTGTGCCGGCCAACTGAAATAGTAGAAGTTTCCCTCTTTTCGGATAAGCTCCGGGCGCCCCTTCGTAATCATATTGAACATTTTCTTTCCGCGCTCAGTCATGCGAACCTTCGCATCGATATTGAGTGCCGCAGACTGCGGATTCTTGCGCGCGACGTCTTGAAGCTCCTGCATAATTTGCGTGTCGGGCTCGAATTGGCGCGCTGTTTTGAAAAGCTGACCCATTCGCGAAACGCGGAATGACCTTGTGTGCTGCTTGGCGGAGTCGAAGCACAGAAGGTAGTGGTGCTGCTCTTCCTTTGAAATCGCGAGCATGTATGGCTCGACCTCGAAAACGACGCTGCTTTCAGAGGTTGAGGTCGAAAATGTGATTACTACATGCGCTTTGATTGCAGTCTCGAGCTCTTCGAAGATTTCGCGGAAGATAATTCTCTCGCGTGCCACACGGGACACCGAAAGATAAGATGCGAACAGCTCCTTGAAGTACTGCGACAGCGACACATCCGTAAGCAAATTGCTTTCGACGGTACGCACTATCGCGAGGGCTTTGCCGCTTACTGTAAGTGTGACGACGGCAGTTTTGCGTTCTGCTCCCTGGGCTTCACTCATATACGAGTTTATGATTTTGTTTGCAATTACATCCGCATCGGCTTTCGATAGGGAGGGTAGCTCGCCAAGGTCGGACAGGATTGTTGTGCGAAGCTGCTCCTTCCGCGTCCTGTATGTGTCGAAATAATTTATTATCAGCTCTTTCAAAAACGCATTGAGGTTGACTGAACCATCGGGCTTTAGAAATTCGAAAAGCTCTGCATCGTTCAGCAGCCTCGTTTTCATGTCTTCCGGGAGATAAATTTTATATTTTTCTGTCATAATAATCACCATTTTGGGGTTGCAATTTTTACAATATTATATCAAAGTACGCGACATATTGCAACAAAATGGGGTTGAAGATTCGCACAAATTCAGTTCTTTTCACATCCCCAAAATAATGATAGGATATGTTCAAGGAGACGGGGACGGATGGATGAAGAGTTCAGGTTGAACCGTTGCCTGCCCTCCTTAGATTGCAATCCGGGTGTAGCTCAGTGGTAGGGTGCTTGTTTTGGGAGCAAGAGGTCGTGCGTTCGAATCGCACCACTCGGACCACATGCTTCGATAGCTCAATAGGCAGAGCGTCTGTTTTGTAAGCAGTTGGTTGCAGGTTCGAATCCTGCTCGAAGCTCCAAAGGTCGGAGCGTGGCCGGGTGAAGCGTCTATGACGGTCCCGGTTGAACCACCTGCCGATTTTGCTAAAGAGGAAGATTAGGGAGACCGTGAGGGTCAGCAGCCCTCGGGCTATCCGCTGACACGGCAAGCCCAATTTTCCTCTTTACGCCATATGCTTGGGTAGCTCAAAGGCAGAGCGTCTGTTTTGTAAGCAGTTGGTTGCGGGTTCAAGTCCTGCCCTAAGCTCCATAAATCACCAACATGCGCGAAAGGAAGAAAAGATGGTTGAAATTAAAGGGAAAGTGAACAAGGCAATATGTTATACGGCGAGAGTCGAAGAAACTGCAGCGGCGCAGATAAAGAAAATGTGTGACTGCGAATTTACTGCAGGAAGCCGAATTCGCATAATGCCTGATGTGCATGCTGGTAAAGGCTGCACAATAGGCACTACAATGACGGTGAAAGACAAGGTTGTGCCCAATATTGTCGGCGTAGATATTGGCTGCGGCATGCTTAGCACCAATTTAGGCAAATCAGATATAGATTTTGCCAAGCTTGATGAAGCCGCGCACTTTGTAAAGTCAGGCATGACTGTGTGGGAAAGACCGGTTGAAGAATTTGATCTGACACAACTTAGGTGTTACGCGGAACTTAGCAGTCTAAGCTGGCTTAGATGCAGCCTCGGAACGCTTGGAGGGGGAAATCATTTTATTGAGGTTGAGGTATCTGCAGATGGTACAAAATATCTTGTGGTACATAGCGGAAGCCGTAACCTTGGTAAGCAAGTAGCGGAATTGTATCAACAGAAGGCAATTGATCAGCACAAAGGCATAAACGATTATAAAAAGACTCGCGAAGAATTGATCAGAAATCTAAAGGCTTGCGGCGAGTCCGATAAAATTCAGACAGCTTTGGAAGAACTAAAGAAACTTAAAGAAACTGCCGAACCCGACATGCCTGCAGAACTTTGTTATCTTAGCGGCGAAGTTTTCGACGACTATATTCACGATGTGGAAATATGTCAGAGATTTGCGAAGAGGAACAGAGAACTTATAACAGAAATCCTTTTAGACAGGGCAGGTATTAAATGCGGGGAGTCTTTTCAAACGATACACAATTATATCGATACAGAAGAAATGATATTGCGCAAGGGAGCAATTGCGGCGCACATAGGTGAAAAAGTACTTATTCCAATTAATATGCGTGACGGAAGCATCCTTGCTGTTGGTAAAGGCAATCCTGAGTGGAACTTCTCTGCGCCACACGGAGCCGGCAGAGTGATGACCAGAAGGACGGCTTTCAGCAGTCTGTCGATGGAAGAGTACCGAAAGAGTATGGAAGGGATTTATACGACATCTATCAGAAAGGAGACGCTGGATGAGGCTCCGATGGCGTACAAGCCGATTACGGAGATATTGTCGGCTGTGTCGGAAACGGTGGATATTGTTGAAATTATGAAGCCTATTTACAACTTTAAGGCAGCGGAAGGATTTCCATTCAGAAAAGAGCTGCAAAGATAAGCAGCTTGCAGTATAGAGGGAAGAATATGTTTTGGAGAAAGAGAAAGAAAAATGTGGAAGTAGCAGAGAACAAAGAGACGGAGCTTTCAAGCGTTGATAAAGCTGTGGCTATATTAGCACCGGAATATGCGTGGCAGGAAGTTGATGAATATGCTATATTACTTGAAGCGCTTGCAAAAGAAGTTGGTTGTGAACGCGAAAACAGGATGGAATTTGACTATACTGATTGGGATAATCAAGCATCAACTGATATTTCGGAAATGCAAAAGCGAATTGATAATATGAAATTAGTCGGTCGCGTAATAAAAGATATTAGATTTACATCCTATATCTATGGAGAACGAGGTTCGTGGTTTGGAAACACTTTGGATGACTTTGCCGAAGCGTATTGCAAGAATGCGGAGATCGGAAAGGGTTTCGAGGGAATTATTGAGAACCTACCGGATAATCCTAAATTTGAGCTGGATTTTATGATGGATGATCCTGTGATAATTGAGTTTGAAGATGGCAATCGATTTGAGATACTTACATTTGTCGAGGGTTCATTTATTGCTACAATGAATGAACTGCCGTGGAACGTGAAAGGAAAAGTGAATATAGAAACAATCAATGCTTCAAAACTCATCGACTTTTGCAAAGGGGGAGTCATTACAAAGGTTGAGGTCGAAGGAGGCAAAACGGATTTCGCAGAAGATGGAGTGCTCGTGGTTAGGATATTTTGGAAGACGGATGCCGAATATTTCTTTGAGTTTTCGAGTATTGCGCATGATTATATGGCTGTTTCGGTTGGGAATTCCAATTTTGAAATACTACGGGTACCGGTTATAAAGGCGTTGAAAAGCATGTATAAACCGTTATAGCGTCGGTTAAGGAGGAAGGTTAGGAGACTGGAGCCATTTAGTACACGAAGGTATTTTTATCGGACAGCAAAAGGATAAAATGAAAGTGAAAAGGGGACGTAAACACCTCGGAGGTGGATAGAATGTTTTGGAACAGGAGTAAAGTGATAGAAAAATCGGCTGAAACGAAAGCACCGACGGAGCAGTCAAAAGTTGATTTGATGCTTAAAAAATATCCATTTGAAATGCGCTTTTATGAAGCAACTTCTTTGATTAAATTCTTCAAAGAGTATGCAGATGTTTTTAGAAATGAGAGAATAAGAGGAATTTTGGCTCCGATGGGTCTGGAATGGAGTATTAATAAGAAAACGCGAAGAAAGGTATACTCCGAGACAGAGACTATCTTCATTGAGTTCGATTCTTTTGCAATGGAAATTTATTACTGCTTCGCTTCCGATTTAACCATTAACCTTCGGAAAAACGGTTCGATTTCAGGAAATAAATGCACTTTTGAGTATGATGTTCATACTTATGCTCGTAATGGTTATATTACCTTCCCGGATAAAACATTGAGCGAGGTTATAATATCTCGATTTTCGAGTGAATTCGAAGTCGATGGGCCAAGCAGCGCCGTGCGCATCGATGGAGGTGACTATTTCTCGGATATCATATTCATGTGCGGGGACAGAGGGCTGCGGTTAAACCCTGAACCGGCAGTTTTTGATGGCTATTTGGATTATGAGCTCGTGGATCGTCAAGACCTGGAAGACCTGATAATGGATCCTGCATACTATTACGAAAGAATTATTTTAGGCAAAGACTTGTTCAGTTCAAAGCCAAACGATAGTCATGCTACTGAGGAACATTCCGGGCGCAGCTGTGCGGAGTGGAAAAACAATGCGACGAGAAACGTTGCAGAGCTTCGAAGAATAGTCTCGAGGATGAATCTTGAAGGGCGAGAAATAGAGGATATTAAATTGATGTCCCACATTTATAATATGACAGATGAACGATTTGCCGAATTGGCCCATAAGGCTGCCGAAGAATTTCCTCAAGAATTCAGGCAAGAATTTTGCTCAAAGGAACTTCCGGAATATTTTCCTATTCCATTATGCCTTGAGTTGAAAGAGCCGATACTAATTAAATTCAAAGACGGCGCACGACTTGAAGTCTTTGCACCGACAGACGGATGCTTTAATATCAGCATGAATCAAATTTTAGAGGCTACAAATGGAATTGATAGCAAAGAAAACGTAAATGTTTCTAAACTGCTTGCATTCTGCAAAGGAGCAAAGATAACACGCGCAGAGGTTGTGACGGGGACTGATTTTGACGGTTCGGAAATTCTTATAGGTATTAGCATCGGATGGAAAAGAGACGGTGAGGATGAATACGCCTTTTTGGTTGCGGGTACCATTCGTGATTTTATGGAGCTTAGTATTGTGACAAAAGAAGGGAAGCAGCTGAGTTATCCATATGGAAGGCTAAAGAAGTGTCTGTGTAAAGCATAGTGTATTGAGGAGGGTATCGATGTTTTGGAAAAAAAAGAAGAAAGAGACGCGCGCAAATGTTGAGGATGCGTCGAAAAAGGAAAAGCCATTATACTTAAGAATTGCAGAGGCGGTTACAAATGATGGTTTGCCAAAAGACTTTGAACTGGAGCCGGATGAAATCGCAGATGGCATATACTTCCAACCCGGTGCCAGAGACGGAATGATGTGCTTTACTGTTGCGCTCAGAGAATTGGATGATGAGGAAAAGAACAAAATTACAAAAATAATCATAAAGATTTCCGAGGGAAATGAGGTGGCAGTTGAAGAATCATTATGCGAACTCTTTAAGGAAAGACGTATGATTGAGTGCATGGATTTTGTTCAAGATGAGATTCTAAAAAACAAGGCGCGCATAAACATAGACAATTTGTTAGGAATAGCACTATATGAGGTTTTTACAAGCGCCAATGCCGAATGTGTGAAGTTTGGACTGCTTGTTTTGGGAATGTTCAAAACAGGCGTGGACGCACAGATTCGAGAGGCCATAAAAACGCTCGCTTTGTATGAGGAATTCACTCTCTTTTGCCTTTTCAATATGGAAAATTGGGATAACGCAGAGGACGAAATCCTAGATGTTGCTAAAAAGACAGAAAGCTGGGGGCGTGTGCATGCCATAAAAATCATTAAAGGTGAGCATAAGTGGACCAGAAAATGGCTCATAACAGAAGGCGCTTATAATAGTGCGCATTTAAGCTACACAGCATACGATTGCTATGTTAAAGGACAGCTTTATGACGAGCTTGGAGGATTTCTATCCGATGAGGAATTTGAAGGAGCATGTACGATTATGGAAGGGCTCCTAGAGGAAGGTCCAATGGATGGTATATCAAGGGTAGAGGAGGTATGCGATTTCCTAAGACGATTTGTTTCACAATATGCTAACCGTTCAATTAAACTCTATCAGTACGAACTGCTTTTATACATCATAGATTATCTGGAACGCGCAGAAAATGAAAATACTGAAGCAGAGAAAGTAAAAAAACTTTGCGAAGAAATATTGCACTCTGATGAGTGCGTTTGGGTTGTAAAGCGAGCGATTAAAGACGGCGAAGGAGCCGGCCTTGCGAAAGAGTTAGGCCTTGATTTCAGCGAGGAGTATTACAATCTTCTAAAGTCAGATTGCAAAAAATACAGTCATTTAGCAGCTGTGCTCATGGAAAATCCGGAAAATGTAGATTGGGTAGTAAGTGTATTCGAAAATGCATATGGCGATCTCAAGGGTGTTAGCGATCCCAACGCCTGGGCGTTTGATGATGACGTGATTACAGTAGTCATGTGCATACAGGAGTTGAAACCACACATCGGTAAAGGCGTTTCGCTCTTAGCGAAAGCTAGCAGTTCAACTGCTCGCCAATTGAGAAACATGGTTTTAAATGTGGCGGAAGCTTGGATGGAGACCAGTGGGAAATCAATAGCAGAAATTGCTCCGGAGCTGTATGAGACGTTTGAAGAAATGCTATGTAATGAAACAGTTGAAGATTACAAATTCCGCATCCAAGGGATATTAAGCAATCAAATATATATTCCCGAACCATTAAGAATTGGATAAACGGCTAATCGGACAGAAAAAATTGCAGCTCATTTTTTATATTATTATGCTAAAATGTACTTTAGTAAAACACACTTTACTAAAGTACATTTTGCTTCTCGCGGTAAAATTATACCAGATCCGGGAAAAGACGAAATAGCAAAAGCCGAAAGACACGAAAGAAACGGAGGCGCAAAGTGGCGAGGGGAACGAAGCAGAAATTCAAATTTTATCATGTTGCAAAGATTATGCTCGAAAAGACCGACGACGAGCACGGGCTGACGGTGCCGCAGCTCATTGAAGAGCTTGCAAAGGAGGGCGTGACGGCGGAGAGAAAGAGCATATACGCGGACTTTGCCGATATGCAGGAGGAGCTCGGAATCGATGTTATAAAGGAACAGCACGGCAAGGACACATTCTACTATGTGGGTAATCGTGATTTCGAGCTTGCCGAGGTGAAACTGCTTATTGACGCAATTCAGGCCTCGAAGTTTATAACGGAGAAAAAGTCACGTGAGCTTATCGGAAAACTCAAGCGCTTAGTAAGCACTTATCAGGCGCGACAGCTTCAGCGCGAGGTTTTTATAAGCGATCGTGCAAAGACTATGAATGAGGGCGTTTACTACAATGTAGATGCCATTCACGCAGCCATGAACGCGAACAGCAAAATACGTTTTAAATATTACAAATGGGACATTACCAAAAAACTCGTGCAGCGCAATAAGGGCGAGTGGTTCAAGGTAAGTCCACTTGCACTGACTTGGAATGATGAAAACTACTATCTGGTCGCATATGACGACTGGAAGCAGGAGATAAAGCATTACCGCGTTGACAAAATGAAGGAGATTACGGCTACCGGGGAAAAAAGTGAGGGCAAGGAAGACTTTAAGAAGTTCGACATGGCGGCATATTCAAAGGCAACATTTGGGATGTATAACGGCACGCGCGAGCGCGTGAATATTCGCTTCGCAAATGAAATGTGCGGCGTGCTCTTTGACCGCTTCGGAAAGGACATTACCGTTTGGCCTGTTGACGATGGGCATAGCGAGACCTCGGTGGTGGTTAGCGTCAGCCCACAGTTTTTCGGCTGGATATTCAGCCTTGGAGAAGGTGTTAAAGTAGTAGGACCTTCGAATGTTGTTGAGGAGCTGAGACACTATGCGGAAAGTTTTTTAAGTGCTCAGCAATTTTAGCAAATTCGTCAAAGCCCCTTAATTCGCCCTTGAAAAGCACCTGAAAACCATATATAATTATATGGTTAAAACAATTATTATGCCGTAGGGACAACTCCACGCAGGGGCGACCTGACAGAGCGGCATTATAGAATGGAGATAAATAAATGGCATTTACAGAAATCGGAATTGACCTGGGTACTGCAAATGTACTGGTCTATATAAAGGGAAAGGGCATAGTGCTCAACGAGCCTAGTGTGGTGGCTGTAAACAAGAACACCAACGAAATTATGGCAGTCGGTGAGGATGCGCGTCAGATGCTGGGACGTACGCCGGGAAACATCGTGGCTATCCGTCCTCTCAGAGATGGCGTTATTTCCGACTACGACATCACAGAACGCATGCTGAAATATTTCATCCGCAAATCCTGCGGTGGCGGCCGATTCTTTAAGCCGAGAATTATGATTTGCATCCCGAGCTGCGTTACAGAGGTTGAAAAGCGTGCTGTTCGCGAGTCTGCAGAGCAGGCAGGCGGCAAGGCTGTATACCTCATGGAGGAACCACTCGCTGCGGCAATCGGTGCGGGACTTGATGTTTCAAGACCTGACGGTTGCATGGTAATCGATATCGGCGGCGGTACCACAGACATCGCGGTAATCGCGCTTGGCGGCATCGTAACCTCCGCATCCGTAAAGGTAGCGGGCGACAAATTCGATGAAGCCATCACAAAGTACATGAAGAACGAGCACCGTCTCTACATAGGTGAGCGTACAGCCGAGGAAATGAAAAAGAGCATCGGTACGGCTTATCCGCGCGAGGAAATGATGGTAGCGGAATGCCGCGGCAGAGACGCCGTTTCAGGCCTTCCAAAGAACATCGAAATCACATCCAAGGAGATGCTCGAGGCACTCGAGGAGCCACTTTCGACTATTTGCGAAGCGGTACACGGCGTGCTCCAGGACACACCTCCTGAGCTTGCTGCCGACATCAGCAACAAGGGCATCGTCATCACCGGTGGCGGCGCTCTCTTAAACGGCATCGACAAGCGTATCGAGGAAACGACAGGTATCAAGGTTACAATTGCTGAAGATCCGACCAGCTGCGTTGCAGTCGGCACCGGCAGGGCTCTTGAGAACCTCGACCTCTTCGAAAACACAGAAATCAACAAACGCAGACCATATATCTAGAATTACGGGGTCAGACGATAATCTGACCCTCTTTTTTACCGCCAAAACAGGCACACAAATTTTGCGTGCAGCTGGCACAAGGAGAAAATATGAAATTGGAACTTATCGCCACAGCCACCTTTGGGCTTGAGGCTGTGGTAAAGCGGGAAATAGAGGCCCTCGGCTACAAAATATTAAAATCCGAAGACGCAAAGATAACCTATCTCGGCGACGAACGCGCCATCGTTCGCAGCAACCTGTGGCTCCGCTGTGCGGACCGCGTGCTCCTTAAGATGGGCGAGTTTAAGGCACTCGAGTTTGAAGAGCTCTTCCAGCAGACAAAGGCGCTGCCCTGGGAAGAGTGGATCGTTCCGGACGGCAAGTTCACTGTTACCGGGTCTTCCGTAAAGTCCAAGCTCCACAGTGTGCCGGCTTGCCAGAGCATAGTGAAAAAGGCGATAGTTTCGCGCCTCTCCGAGGTTTACGGAATGGATGAGTTCCCGGAGACGGGCGCCGAATATACGGTAAAGGCAACGCTCCTAAAGGACCGCGTAACCCTGACCATCGACACCTCGGGTACGGGACTTCACAAGCGCGGCTACCGCGTGCAGATGACGGCGGCACCGATAAAGGAGACCCTGGCTGCGGCTATGGTAAGCCTGTCGTTTTGGAGAGCGGGGAGGGTGCTTATCGACCCTTGCTGCGGATCGGGCACCATTCCGATAGAGGCGGCGATGATGGCAAAAAATATCGCGCCGGGGCTCTCGCGCAGCTTCGCTTCCGAGGGCTGGGAGGCAATTCGTCCCGAGCTTTGGAAGGAAGAACGGAAAGCGGCCTACGAGGCAATAGATAACGAAACAGAGCTTGAGATATATGCTTACGACATAGACAAGGCTGCTGTTGAGGCGGCAGTTGAAAATGCAATCGAGGCGGGAGTCGATGACTGCATTGTGTTTAAGCATATGGATATGCAAAGAATGGATGCCCTTGGCAAAACGGGCGGCATCGTAATAACCAATCCTCCGTACGGCGAGCGAATCGGCGAAAAGGAGGAAATAGAGAAAATCTATGCGAAATACAGCAGCTTCTTTAAGGAGAACCCGACATGGTCGCTCTTCATGATAACCAGCGACAAAGAAGCGGAGGCAAAGACCTTTGGGCGGCCTGCGGACAGACGCAGAAAGCTCTATAACGGTAATCTGGAGGTTTGCTATTATCAGTTCCACGGACAAAAGCCTCCAAAGGAAACAAAAGAGTAAAGAGAAAAAGACAGAATGGAAATAACACTGCGCCGAGATTTAAAAACTCCATATTATTCGCAAATCGCGACTCAGATACGTGCGCGCATCATTACAAACGACCTGACGGACGGGGCGGTACTGCCGTCGGAGAGGCAGATGGCCTCAAGGCTTAATGTGCACCGAAACACGGTGATTCGCGCTTACAAGGAGCTGCAGGATGCGGGGCTTATCGAGCCAAAGCAGGGCATGGGCTATGTCGTGACGCTGCCGGAGGCAAAGCAAGAGAACTTAGGGCGCGGCAAGGTGAACTGGGCACAGATGCTAAAGGATGAATACATCGACGCGGAGCGCACCTTTGACGAGCTCTTCTCGCAGTCCTTCTCGGAGGATATCATAAGCTTTGCGGCGGGCATGCCGGAGCAGGGTGTGTATTCGCCGGGTGACCTTACGCGTGCACTCGAATCCGCCATGGAGCAGGGGAAGCGCGGGCAGTACTATTTCAGCCCTTACCAGGGCAGCATGGAGCTTAGAAAGGATATCTGCGCTTTTCTGCGCGAGCGAGGAATCAAGGCAAACCCGTCGGAGATACAGATATTTTTCGAGCTGAATCAGGCGATGGATTTCCTGACGGCGCTACTCTTAAGGCCCGGGGATACCGTCATAACGGAGGAGCCGGTTTCGCCGGATATATACAGAACCTTTGACATGGCCGGCGTAAAGCAGATTTCGGTGCCGATGGACCGGAACGGCATGTTCTGCGACAACCTCGACAGCATTATAGAGAAATACAACCCGAAGCTGATTCAAGTAAGCAGCAGCTTTCACGATCCGACGGGCTCGATTCTTTCTTTCGAGAGGCGGAAAAAGCTTATAGAAATCAGCAAGGAGTACCGCATTCCTATTATTGAGGATGATGCGGCATCGCTCCTCGATTACGGCGGGCTGGGTAATCCCCCGATAAAGGCGCTCGACAGGGCGGGCAATGTCATATACATTTATTCCTTTGAGCTTACCTTTATTCCGGGATTAAATGTAACCTTTGTACTTGCTCCAAAGGAGATAACGCAGGCGCTTGGCTACCTTGTCTCGCTGCGCCTTATGAAGCTTGAGGCAATACCTCAGAAGGTGCTTGAAACCTTCTTAAAGGACGGCACGTATTTCAGGGCGGTAGAACATATGCGCCGGGATTATGCGGCAAAGCGTGACCTTATGCACAGTATGATTGAGTCAGCGCAGATAGAGGGCTTCCACGCGCGAAAGCCGGACGGTGGCGTGTATCTTTGGTGCCACATTCCCGACGGGATATCGATAGAAAAACTCTCGCAGCTTGCGATAGCAAGAGGGGTGTCCTTCATACCCGGGAACGTGTTCTACCGTAGCGGCAAGCAAGAGGACAGCTACATTCGCCTCAACTACTCTTCGCCGTCGGAGGAAGAGATTTCAAAGGGTATGGAGATACTCACAGAAACCATTTGTGAACTAATGTATAAATAGTCAGAATAATTCATAACCATTCGCAACGCCGGAAAGCATTGAAAACACATGGGTTGCGAACTGGCACACGAACTTTAACACGAGCTGGTACTTTTCAAAAGTGCCGGCTCGTTATATATTTAACTTGACTGAGAATAACGCAAATTTGCGTTGCAAAATACTAAATTTAATAAAAGTCAAAAAGGAGATTTAAAATGGCAGTTAATTTAAAGGGAAGAAGCTTACTTACACTCATGGATTTCACACCGGTTGAAATCAGATACTTACTCGACCTCGCTCACGATTTAAAGGCAAAGAAGAGAGCAGGAATCCACAATGAAGTATTAAAGGGCAAGAACGTAGTTCTCCTGTTCGAAAAGACTTCCACAAGAACAAGATGCGCATTCGAGGTTGCTTGCCTCGACGAGGGTGCACACGTTACATTCCTCGACAGCGGTTCATCCCAGATGGGAAAGAAGGAATCTCTTGAAGATACAGCAAAGGTTCTCGGCAGATTCTATGACGGTATCGAATAC
>JAEEGU010000058.1 GCA_016280485.1 Bacillota bacterium
AACACGGATATTGGAGCAAACGTAGTTTTAAACGGCTGGGTTGCAAAGAGCCGCCGTCTCGGAAGCATCGTATTCTGTGACTTAAGAGACAAGACAGGCATTACACAGATTGTGTTCGATGAAAGCACCGCAAAGGACGTTTTCGAAAAGGCTGAATCGCTTCGTTCCGAATATGTAATAGGTATTAAAGGTACCGTTCGCGAGCGTCAGTCAAAGAATGCAGACCTTGCGACAGGCGATATTGAGGTTGTTGCAAATGCAATCACCGTTTACAGCGAGGCTGACACACCTCCTATTTATGTAAAGGATGACGACAACGTAGACGAAAATCTTCGACTTAAATACAGATATCTTGATTTACGTAAGAACAAGATGCAGAGAAACCTTTCATTCCGTCACAAGATTGTAAAGGTAACAAGAGAATACTATGACAGCTGCGGATTTACCGAGGTTGAAACTCCAATCCTCATCAATCCGACACCGGAGGGCGCAAGAGACTATCTGGTTCCTTCCAGAGTACATCCGGGTGAGTTTTATGCTCTGCCACAGTCACCACAGCTCTTCAAGCAGCTTTTAATGGTAGGCGGCACAGACAGATATATGCAGATTGCAAAGTGCTTCCGTGACGAGGACTTAAGAGCTGACCGTCAGCCGGAGTTCACACAGATCGACCTTGAGATGAGCTTTGTTGACCAGGACGATGTAATCGAAATCCAGGAAGGCTTCTTAAAGAAGCTCTTCAAAGAGATTATGAATGTAGATATCAAGCTGCCGCTTCCTAGAATGACTTGGGACGAGGCTATGGAAAGATACGGCTCCGACAAGCCTGATACACGCTTTGGCTTCGAGCTTAAAAAGCTTAACGATGTCGTAAAGGGCTGCGACTTCAAGGTATTCACAGACTGCCTTGCAAGCGGCGGAGACGTTCGCGGTATCTGCATCGACGGCGGAAGCGAGCACTTCAGCCGCAAGGATCTCGACAAGATGACCGATGCATTAAAGCACTACGGAGCAAAGGGTCTTGTATGGATTCGCAACAATGCCGATGAAATTGCTTCCTCTGTGAACAAGTTCTTTACTCAGGAGCAGTTAAAGGATATATTAAAGGTCTTCGATGCAAAGGTGGGCGACCTTGTTCTCATCGTATCCGACAGACCAAAGGTAGTATTTGACTCACTGGGCTTCCTGCGTCGCGATATTGCAAAGAAGCTCGGAATGCTTGACCCACACGTTTACAACCTCCTGTGGGTAACCGACTTCCCAATGTTCGAGCAGGACGAAGAGACAGGCGAATGGTCCGCAATGCACCATCCGTTCACTCACCCGAATCCAAAGGATTTAGACAAACTCGACACAGATCCGGGCGCTGTAAAGGCTATCGCTTACGATATCGTGCTTAACGGCGTAGAGCTCGGCGGCGGCTCAGTCAGAATAAGTGACCGCCACCTTCAGGCAAAGATGTTCGACGTGCTTGGCATATCCAAAGAGGATGCGGAGCGTAAGTTCGGCTGGCTGCTTGAGGCATACAGATACGGTGCACCACCTCATGCAGGTCTCGCATACGGTCTTGACAGACTCGTAATGCTGCTTGCAGGCGAGGATTCCATCCGTGAAGTAATGGCATTCCCTAAGAACCAGGCTGCACAGTGCATGGTTTGCCAGGCACCGAGCATTCAGGATAACGAAACCTTAAGAGAGCTTGGTCTTAAGATAGAAAAATAATATGAAAATAGGTATTTTTGGCGGCTCATTCGATCCTGTCCACCTGGGACACCTTTTTCTCGCAGCGGATGCACTGAAAGCGGCAGAGCTTGACAGGGTATATTTTGTTCCCGTAAAGGTTCAGCCATTCAAACAGGACAGACATGCGGCAAGCGGGCAGGATAGAATAAACATGCTTGAAATAGGGTTTAGCTATCTTCCTAATCCCGAAAAATACGAGGTTTCAAGGTACGAACTCGATAATGATGGAGTGTCATACACCTATCTGACGCTGAGAGCCTTCAGGGACAGATTTCCCGATGCTGATATATATTTTATCCTCGGCGAGGATTCGCTCCTTAAAATCGAAACCTGGGCCGAATCGGAGGAAATCCTAAAGGGCTGCTCTCTGATAGTGGGGCAAAGACCCGGCTATGACAATGCGGAAATGCTTGAAACCATCGAAAGAATCAGAGCGAATTACGGCACGGAAATTGTGCTCATAAAAAACAGGCTCTTTGACATTTCATCGACTCACATACGCGACCGCGTATATGATGAGGATCTGCCGGATGAGCTGGTGCCCGAAAAGGTAGAGGAATACATTGAAAAGCACGGAATCTATCGATAATTTCATAAAGGCTAACCTTAAAGAGAGCAGGCTAATCCACACCTACGGTGTGCGCGACACGGCGGTGCACCTTGCAAAGCTCTACGGAGCTGACCCCGAAAAGGCGGAGCTTGCGGCACTTTACCACGATTCCTATCGCTGGCTAAAAGGTGACGAAATGAATGCCTGCATCAAAAAGCTCGGGCTTCCCATGCGGTACATCGACAATCCGAGCCTTGCGCACAGCAAAATTGCGGCAATCATGATACAGCGTGACTTTGGCGAAACAGACCCCGATATCATAAACGCGGTCTGCTTCCACACCACGGGGCGCGAAAACATGAGCCTTCTCGAAAAGATTGTGTACCTGGCGGACGCAATCGAGCCAAACCGCGACTACCCGGCGGTCGAGGAAATCCGCTCTCTTGCGGAAAAGGACCTTGACGCGGCATGCCTTATGAGCATGAAGAATACGGAAAACTACGTGCTTTCCACCGGTGCCGAAATGGACAGCGATACAACGGCAGCCATAAAATACTTGGAAACAGAAAGGTAAAAGAATGACAAAAGACGAATCAAAGAAATTAGCAATGCTCGGAGCGCAGATTCTGGACTCCAAAAAGGCCCACGATATCGTAATAATCGATATCTCCCAAAAGGCTTCCTTTGCCGATTATTTTGTCATTGCGGGTGCTTCGAACGAAAGACAGCTCGGAGCGCTGGCGGATGATGTGGACGAAGGCTATGCAAAGGAAAACCTCCTGTGCAAAGGCGTGGAAGGCCGCAAAGAAAGCGGCTGGATTCTAATGGACTTTGGCGACATAATAGTAAATATCTTCTCGGATGAAATGAGACAGAGATATAATATTGAAAAAGTATGGGGCGATTGTGAAACTATAGAGTTTCAGGAAGGAAATTAGCATCATGAACGAAAAATATAATTTTGCGGAAATCGAAAAAAAGTGGCAAAAGAAATGGGAAGAAGAAAAAATCTTCAAGGTAACCGAGGATCCGAACAAGAAAAAGTACTACGTGCTTGAGATGTTCCCTTATCCTTCGGGCAAGCTGCACATGGGTCACGTGCGCAACTATTCCATCGGTGATGTAGTAGCAAGATTTAAGCACATGGAAGGCTTTAACGTGCTGCATCCGATGGGCTATGATGCTTTCGGACTTCCTGCTGAGAATGCCGCAATTAAGCATGGTGTAGAGCCTGCAAAGTGGACATGGGAAAACATCGCAGAGATGACTGCCCAACTCAAGACAATGGGTATTTCCTATGACTGGGACAGAACCGTTGAGACCTGCAACGAAAACTATTACAAGTGGATGCAGTGGATTTTCATCCAGTTCTACAACAAAGGCCTCGCATATAAAAAGGAAAGCCAGGTAAACTGGTGTCCTTCTTGTGCAACCGTACTTGCTAACGAGCAGGTAGTCGACGGATGCTGCGAGCGCTGCAAGACAGTCGTTACAAAGAAAAAGCTGTCGCAGTGGTATTTCAAGATTACCGATTATGCTGACAGACTCTTAAAGAACCTCGATATTCTCGAGGGCTGGCCTGAAAAGGTAAAGATCATGCAGAAAAACTGGATCGGCAAATCGCACGGTGCAGAGTTGACCTTTGACCTTAAGGATTCCGACGAAAAGATTACGGTTTACACCACAAGGCCTGACACAATCTACGGTACAACCTTTATGGTAATTGCACCTGAGGCTCCGATCGTAGACGTGCTCACAACTCCGGAAAACAGAGCTGCAGTTGATGCCTACAAGGAAGAAACAGCAAAGAAGACCGAAATCGAACGTAGCTCCACAACAAAGGAAAAGACAGGTGTATTCACCGGAACATATGCAATCAACCCTCTGACAAAGGCAGAGCTTCCGATTTACGTCGCAGACTATGTACTCTATGACTATGGTACAGGCTGCGTAATGGGCGTACCTGCTCACGACCAGAGAGACTTTGACTTCGCCAAGGCATATAACATCCCTATCATCGCCGTTATCGACACCGGCGAAGAGGGCATTGACCTTGATAACCTCCCACATGCTACCGAGGCTCAGGGCGTGATGATCAATTCAGGCGAGTTTAACGGCCTCAAGACAAAGGATGCCATCGTAAAGGTTACGAAGAAATTCGAAGACATGGGCATCGGCAAGGCCACCACTAACTACAAGCTCCGCGACTGGCTCATTTCCCGTCAGAGATACTGGGGTACACCTATCCCTATGATTTACTGCGAAAAGTGCGGCTGGGTACCTGAAAAGGTCGAAAACCTGCCTGTAAAGCTTCCTACAGACGTAGAGTTTACAGGAAAGGGCGAATCGCCGATCGCATCGAGCAAGACATTCGTTGATACAGTATGTCCTTGCTGCGGCGCACCTGCAAAGCGCGAAATCGATACCATGGATACATTCCTTGATTCATCATGGTATTTCTTGAGATATTGCGATGCGCAGAATGACAAAGAAGCTTTCAATCTTGATAAAGTAAAGTACTGGATGAATGTTGACCAGTATATCGGCGGAGTAGAGCATGCGATACTTCACCTGATGTATGCGAGATTCTTCCAGATGGCACTGTATGACCTCGGACTTGTAAATACCGAGGAGCCGTTCCAGAACCTGCTCACTCAGGGTATGGTAATCAAAGACGGCAAAAAGATGAGTAAATCCATCGGAAACGTCGTTTCACCTGAGGAAATCATCAATAAATACGGTGCGGATACAGCTCGTCTGTTCATCCTCTTTGCAGCACCGCCTGACAGAGAGCTTGACTGGTCTGATGCCGGCGTAGAGGGCGCATACAGATTCCTCGGCCGTGTATACCGTCTTGTATATGAGATGTCACAGAAGTACAAGCTCGATGGCGTAAAGGCATATACCTGCAAAACTCAGGCCGACAAGGATCTGGCATTTGCACTGAATGCTACAATTAAAAAGGTTACAGAGGATGCCGGCGGCAGATTCAGCTTTAACACAGCAATCTCCTCCGTAATGGAGCTTGTAAATGAGATGTACAAATACAAAGAGGGCGATATTAACGAGGAGCTGTTTGCTACCGCAATTACAGACCTCATCATCGTTCTTTCTCCATTTGCACCACACATCAGTGAAGAAATGTGGGAGCATCTGGGTCATACGGACAGACTCTTTAACATACCTTGGCCAAAGTACGACGAAGC
Organism: Bacillota bacterium; assembly: GCA_016280485.1. Taxonomy (GTDB): domain Bacteria; phylum Bacillota; class Clostridia; order Peptostreptococcales; family Anaerovoracaceae; genus UBA3871. The sequence goes on from JAEEGU010000058.1 coordinate 5,500, forward strand.
AGCTCTTGTAAAGGATACAGTCGAAATTGTAGTTCAGGTTAACGGCAAAGTTAAGTCAAAACTGAACGCTCCGAACGGACTCGACAAGGCTGCACTTGAAAAATATGTTATGGCCGACGAAAGTGTTGCGAAGTTAACGGACGGTATGAACATCGTAAAGGTGATCGCCGTTCCGGGCAAGCTGATTAACCTCGTTGTTAAATAGGCGCATGCAAATCTATCAGAAAACAGAAAGGAATATATGAAAAAAGAAGAAACTACAAATAAAGGAAAGGCAAAGGGACGCAGCAAGGCGGCAGCGACGACAAAGTCAAAGACTGCTGCGAAGCCGAAGGCGACTGCGAAAAAGGCGACTGCGAAAAAGGCGACTGCGAAGAAGACGGCGCAGCCTGCAAAAAAGGCGGCTCCGGCCAAGCGCGGCACACCGGCTAAGCGGGCCCACAAGCCTTCCGGACGCAAGGATGCTTTTCCTCTTAAAGTCATACCTCTTGGCGGACTTAACGAAATCGGAAAGAACATGACTGTCCTCGAGTACAAGGACGATATCATCGTCATCGACTGCGGTATGTCATTTCCTGAGGATGGGATGTTCGGAATCGACTCGGTTATACCGGATTTCGACTATCTCAAAAAGAACAGCGAAAAGCTAAAAGGCGTCATTTTAACTCACGGCCATGAGGACCATATCGGAGGCATTCCGTATTTCCTGCGCCAGCTAAGCTGCCCGATTTACGGAACCCGCCTTACTTTAGGCCTTATTGAGAACAAGCTCATAGAGCATGGCCTTGATGCGGATCTTCGCATCATAAACGCAGGAGATACCATTAAGCTTGGCACATTCGAAATTGAGACGATTCGTACGACTCACTCGATTGCCGATGCAGTATGCTTTGCGATAAACACGCCGGTCGGAACGATATTCCACACAGGCGACTTTAAAATCGACTATACGCCGGTTGATGGCGAGCCTATCGACCTTGGCAGATTTGCTGAAATCGGAAACAGGGGAGTAAAGCTCCTTATGATGGATTCAACAAACGTTATGCGTCCGGGCTTTACAGCTTCGGAAAAGGTGGTAGGGCAGACGCTTGAAAACATTTTTCACGATGTCCGGAGCAGAATTATCATCGCAACATTCTCATCCAACGTTCACAGAGTCCAAAAGATTGTAAACACTGCGGTTCATTTCGGACGCAAGGTTGCAATCTCCGGACGCAGCATGGAAAACGTTGTAAGGCTTGCGATTGACCTCGGGTACATCACGATTCCTGCGGGCGTTTTGGTCGATATAAACAAAATTAAAAACATCCCGGACAAAGAGCTTGTCATCATCACCACGGGCAGCCAGGGCGAGCCTATGAGCGCTCTTGCACGTATGGCGACAAACGATCACAAGTTCGTACAGATTAAAAAGGGCGACTGCATAATTCTTTCGTCAACTCCTGTACCGGGAAACGAAAATGCGGTTTCGAACGTAGTTAACCTGCTCTTCCAGAAGGGTGCAGAGGTAATCTATTCGGATATCGCAGACATCCATGTTTCGGGCCACGCCTGCAGAGAAGAGCTCAAGCTCATGCACTCTCTCATAAAGCCGGAGTTCTTTATGCCGGTTCACGGAGAGTTCAGGCACCTTAAGACTCACAAGGATCTAGCGGTTTCCCTCGGTCAGAAGGAGGAAAATGTCTTCATACTCGAGAACGGCGACTGCCTCTCGATCACGCGTAAGGGCGCCGTTAAGACCGAAAACGTTGCCTCCGGCGAAGCAGTGCTTGTCGATGGCTACGGCGTGGGCGATGTTGGAAACATCGTACTTCGCGATAGAAAGATGCTCTCAGAGGCGGGACTCATCATAATCGTTGCGGCAATCGAAACCGCTTCGAATATGCTCGTATCGGGGCCGGACCTCATCAGCCGAGGCTTCGTGTATGTCCGCGAAAACGAGGACCTGATGGACGCGGCCAGAGAGGTCGTAGCGGCCACCCTCGACAAATATATGGGAAACGGCGTTTCCGACTGGAGCGCGTTAAAGGGCAAGGTAAAGGACGCACTGCGCAACTTTATCTACGAAAATACCGGACGTACACCTGTGATACTGCCGATATTCCTGGAAATTTAATAGCGAGGGGACAAATATGAACGTATATAACGAAGCGCACAATCTGGCGACAGCAATAAAAGAATCCGATGAGTTTAAGGTATACAACGACCTTAGAAAGAAAATCGATCAGAATCCGCAGCTTGCCGGTATTGTGAACGATTTACAGACACAGCAGCTTGAGCTTTCCATGAAGCAGATGTCCGGTCAGGCAATCGATGCCGATACACAGGCAAAGATGATGCAGCTCTACCAGGACATGATGCGCGATCCGTCAATCGCCGAGTATTTTCAGGCGGAGATGAGATTTTCACTGATGATGCAGGATGTTTACAAAATTCTGGGTGAGGCTGTGGATTTAAAGATGCCGGGAATGGAAGATTTAATGAAATAATATTCCTTGCAAGGCACCTTATAATCGTTTATAATATAACATTGGATATTGTTATTTAATGAAAATTTAAGGAGATAAAAAATGATTTATGCAAGTGATTTTAGAAAAGGCATTACCTTTGAAATCAACGGTGAGCCTCATGTAGTTCTTGACTTCCAGCACGTAAAGCCGGGCAAGGGCGCAGCTTTCGTAAGAACAAAGTACAAGAACATCTTAACAGGTGCTACTCGTGAAGAAGCATTCAACCCTAACGACAAGTTCCCTAAGGCACACATCGAGACAAAGGTTATGCAGTATCTCTACAATGACGGAGAGCTCTACTACTTCATGGATCAGGAAACTTTTGAGCAGGTTCCTCTCGCAGCAGACCAGGTAGAAGATGCAATGAAGTTCTTAAGAGAGAACGACGAAGCTACAATCAAGTTCTACAAGGGTGCGGCATTCCTCGTAGAAGCGCCAAACTTTGTAAACCTCAAGGTTGTCGAAACTGAGCCGGGCGTAAAGGGCGATACAGCTACAAACGTTACAAAGGCTGCAACAGTTGAGACAGGCGCCGTTATTCAGGTTCCTATCTTCATCGAAGAAGGCGAAATCATTCAGATCGACACAAGAACATCTGAATACCTCGGAAGAGGCAAAAACTAGGAATATTTGCGGGGTTGCCTGTTTTCAGGTAACCCCATGTTTGTTTTAAAGCAAAATCTATACAAAAAGAGGCAGAAATGGGGAGACATAGCAAAAGAGGAAAGAAAAAGGGTAAGGGATTAATTTTCCTGATAGTTTTGGTTTTAATTGCAGCCGGAGGTTATTTCGGCTTTAAGGCATGGGTTAACGGGGCAGCAAAACCGTTTAATCCTGCAGCGACCGAAACCGTTGCAATCACAGTGCCTGATGGCGCATCTACCACGAGAATCTGTAATATCTTAGAGGAAAACGGCATCATCGGGTCGGCCGGCGCTTACAAGCTCTGGTTCAAGCTTAACGACTATGACGGCAAGCTCCAAGCCGGCGACTATATACTGTCGGCTTCAATGAGCGGTAAAGAGATTGCAGAGCTTATGCTAAACGGCCATTCTACAGTACACAACTTTACAATACCTGAGGGCTACAGCGTACTTCAGACGGCTTATGTTCTCAGCGAAAAGTGGCTTGTGGACTATTCCACATTCCTTGACGAGGTTCAAAACGGTAGCTTTAATTATGATTTCTTAAATGATATCGGCTATAACGGTCAGGGCTACCGCCTCGAGGGATTTTTATTCCCGGAAACCTACAATATCTATGATAATGCGACACCGCACGATTACATCGATCGCATGCTGAAGCAGTTTGACACCGTCTGGAACAGCAATCCGGACTACAAGGCTCGCATGAACGAGCTTAATCTGTCGCTTCGCGACGTGATTACAATTGCCAGCATCATCGAAAGAGAAGCTAAAATTGATTCAGACAGACCGCTTGTCAGCTCGGTTATCTATAACAGGCTGAAAATCAATATGAAGCTCCAGATGTGCAGTACGGTGCAGTACATATTGGGCGAGCCTAAGGAAACACTAACCTATAAAGACATCGCCATAGACGATCCTTACAATACCTATCTCTACGCAGGACTTCCACCGGGGCCTATCTGCAGTCCCGGCAAGGCCAGCATAGAGGCAGCGCTCTATCCGGCAGACACGGACTACATCTATTTTGTTGTAAGTGAAAAGCTTGACGGATCGCACAATTTCAGCAGTAATTCGGCCGATTTCGAGAAAGACAAGGCCGCTTACCAGGCAGCGCTCAAACGGCGCGGCAATTAGGCAATTAATGAGGTAAAACATGTCCGAAAATGAGCTATACAGAAACACAGTTAATCAAAAGGTTGTAGATTTTCTGGACGGCTATTTTAAGCCGCTTTCGCCACAGATGGGCGAGTTCAGAGCTGCGGCCGAGGCTGCGGGTGTACCGATTTTGCAAAGGGATGCCGAAAGACTGCTCCTTACACTTGCAAAGCTCACAAAGCCCGAGCGCATCGTGGAAATCGGCACAGCAGTGGGCTACAGCGCATCCTGCCTGGCACTTGTATGCCCAAAGGCGGAAATCGTAACCTTTGAAAAGGACCCTGCCATGATTATAAAGGCAGAGCACAATCTTTCGCATTTCGGTGTCGCAAGGCGCGTCACAATCATGGAAGGCGATGCGGCAAAGCTTATTGTAAAGCTGCCGGTTGACGAAAGATTTGACCTCGCCTTTATTGATGCAGCAAAGGGACATTACAGGGAATTTTTCGATGCGCTCATTCCGCACATGAACGACGGCAGCATCGTGGTGTGCGACAACATGCTTTTCAAAGCGCGCGTGGTTTCAGACGAATACGACGAAAACAGGCGATACAAAACAGAGGTAAAGCGTCTGCGTGAGTTTATAGATTACCTCTTCACGCTGCCTTATGCCGACACGTCATACCTGCCGGTAGGCGACGGCACAACGATATCTATAATTGACAGGAAGAAATATGACAAATAAAAAGGTTGAACTCCTGGCGCCTGCGGGCGACCTTGAGAAGTTTAAAATAGCATGTATCTACGGCGCGGATGCGGTTTATTTCGGCGGTGAAATGTTTTCTCTCCGCTCGGGAGCAGGGAACCTTACCGTGGATGAAATAAAAGAGGCTGTGGCCTTTGCCCATGAAAGAGGCGTAAAGGCGCACATGACGATGAATATTTTCGCACATAATGAGGATATACTGCCCCTAAAGGAGTACCTCATGACGATAAAAAATATTCCAATCGACGCCTTCATAGTTTCGGACCCCGGAGTTGCGACACTCATTCGCGAGGTTATTCCGGATGCCGAGCTTCATCTTTCGACTCAGGCAAACATGACCAACTATCAGACCGCAAAGTTCTGGATAGATACGCTTAAATTAAAGCGCATCGTACTGGCAAGAGAGCTTACGATGAAGGAAATTCGCGAAATCAGAAGCGAGCTTCCGCCTGAAATCGAGCTTGAATCCTTTGTTCAGGGCGCAATGTGCATCTCTTACAGCGGCAGGTGTCTGCTTTCCAATTTCATGATTGAGCGCGACGCAAACCGCGGTGCCTGCGCACATCCATGCAGATGGAAATATGCGCTTGTTGAAGAGCAGCGTCCGGGCCAGTACTATCCAATAGAAGAGGACGACAGAGGAACCTACATCCTAAACTCCCGCGATCTTTGCATGATCGAGCACATTCCGGAGCTTATAGAGGCAGGGATTGGCTCATTTAAGATTGAGGGCCGCATGAAATCAATTTTCTATGTGGCAACCATTGTTTCCGCTTATCGCAGGGCGATTGACGCATACTATGCCGATCCTAAGGGCTATGAGTTTAATCCTGACTGGATGAAGGAGCTTAAAAAGGTAAGCCACCGCGAGTTTACAACAGGCTTTTACTTTGACAAGCCGACAAACAAGGATCAGAACTACCAGACAAGCGCTTATACGCGTGACTACAGCTTTACAGGCCTCGTTCGCTCATACGACGAAAAGACAGGCTATGCCATAGTCGAGCAGCGCAACAAGATGAGCATCGGTGATGAAATCGAGGTCTTCGGACCGGGCACAGATTTTTATACTCAAAAGCTCACGGAAATGTACGATGAGGAGGGTACGCCTATCGAAAGCGCGCCGCATCCTCAGCAGATACTTAAGATTAAAATGGACAAACCGGTTGCCCCGGATTTCATGCTGAGGCGCCGCAAGGACCAGTAATATAATTATCACTATTAAATCGAAAGGAGAAATTATGGATTCTTTATCCGACCCCGGCACCCACATATGGTTGCAAATAATAATTTTATTGTTAATTATCTTCATCAGTGCGCTCTTTGAGGCCGGCGAAACGGCTCTCAACGAATGCTCCAGAAACAAAGTAAAGGCACTTGCCGCATCAGGCGATGCAAGGGCTGAGAAGCTGCTCCGCATTCTGGACAGCCCGCAGAAGTTTCTCGACGGCACACAGACAATCGTAGTCTTCGGTACGGTATTTATGTCGGCCTTTGCCGCATACTACTTCGCGCCCGAAATCTCGGCTTCGATAGGTGATGCGAGTGGGCCCAGGTATGTGATTACCGTGCTCGCAATCGTGCTGCTTCTCGCTCTGGCAATAATTGTTCTTGGCATTCTCTATCCTCGCCGCATAGCAATCCTGCATGCGGAGGGCATGGCGCTTGCACTGGTGGACTTTCTGGCAACGCTCCTTATAGTAGTGCGTCCTTTTGTGGCGCTCAACAACGGGATCGTCAATATACTTTTGCGCCTCACGCACCAGACGGTAACCTTGGATGATGATGAATTCTCCGAGGATGATGTCATGGATATGCTCGAGGTAGGTCAGGAAAGCGGCGCGTTAAAGGAAGAGGGCAAAAAGATGATCAACTCCATCTTTGAGTTCGATGACAAGCTCGCCTACGAGGTAATGACCCCGAGAACGGATGCGTTTATGATTGATGTAAACGACCCGCCTGAGGAATATCTCGATGAGCTGATGGAGCTTCGCTACAGCCGTATTCCTGTATATGAAAACGACACCGACAATATCATCGGAATCCTCAATATAAAGGACTACTTTGCAAAGGCAAAGACAGAGGGCTTTGAAAATGTCGACATTCGCAGCATCTTGAGAAAGCCTCTCTTTGTGCCTGAAACAAAGAATATCGACTCGCTCTTCATGCAGCTTCAGAGCACGAAAAACCAGCTTGCAATTCTGATTGACGAGTTTGGCGGATTCTCCGGAATCGTTTCGATGGAGGATATCATCGAAGAGGTTATGGGAGATATTGAGGACGAATACGACCGTCAGGAGCTTGAAATCGAGCAGGTTTCGGACGATACCTATCTGGTTGACGGAAGCGCCGACCTTGACGATATCAACGAAGCAATCGGACTGTCGCTTGACTCCGAAAATGCGGAAACCATCGGCGGACTTGCGCTCGACATCCTCGGCGAAATTCCTGAGGACGGCGAAAACCTCGATACGAGCATCGAGCTTGATTCCTGCACGATTGTCGTTAAAAAGGTCGCAGAGCGTCGTATAGAGCGCGTGCTCATAAAGTTAAAGCAACCTGAAGAAACAGGCGAGCATGCGGAACCAAAGACCGAAGGAAAATAAGCTTTATGGAAAAAATCATATCAGCTGCCATCCTTAATACCGAAGGTGTCAGCAGGCTTGCAAACAAGAAAAGCGTCCGCCTCGACAAAACAAAGGAAGAGGGCGTTTTCACCGCAGAGGTGCACATAATCGTAAATTACGGCGTTAACATGCCATCCGTGGCGTGGGATGTTCAGCGCAATGTAAAAAAGGTGGCTGCCGATGCACTCGGGATCAACATGAAGGCCATAGATATTCACGTAGACGGAATTGACTTTCCGGAAGGAGAAACGATAGATGAACAGAACTGAAGCAAGAACAATGCTGATGCAGATGCTGTACTCAATGGAGATTCAGGGCGACTTTTCGCAAAAGGCAAAAACAGCCTTTATGATCGGAAAGAATGTGGGCAATCAAAAGAAGTACATAAACGACATGTTCGCAATCATTAGCGAGCACAAGGACGATATAGACAATGTCTACTCAAACCAGGATACGACATGGAAAATCAATCGTCTCTCTAATGTCGATCTGTCGATTTTCAGACTTGCCATTGCTGAAATCCTCTATATGGAAGATATCCCTGTAGGAGTATCAATAAACGAGGCTGTTGAGCTCGCAAAAACCTACAGCAGCGAGGAATCGGCAAAATTTATAAACGGAGTACTTGCGAACTTAGCAAACTAAACTCATGCAGGACAAAGCATATGTGCTTGGTATAGACACAAGCAATTATAAAACATCGGCGGCTCTTATCTCTATGGATGGCAGCATCCACGCCGATTCAAGGAAACTATTAAATGTGAAAAAGGGTGAACGGGGCCTCAGACAATCCGAAGCCCTGTTTCAGCATGTAGAAAACCTGCCGGGCGTTCTTGAAAACGTCTATGCGGAGCTTAAAAGACGGCGCGCTGCGGACCCGGCGGCTCACATTGCGGGTGTCTGTGTATCAACAAGACCGCGCCCTGTACCGGGTTCATACATGCCTTGCTTTAACGCGGGGCACACCGTGGCACAATCCATCGCAGGGGCGCTTAACGTGCCATGCTTTGAAACAAGCCACCAGGAGGGGCACATCGCTGCAATTGCGGGAAGTATGGCGTCTACGGCAGGTAGCACGAAAGAGCTTCCGCAGGAGTTCTTGTCGCTCCACCTTTCGGGCGGCACATGCGAGCTTCTTTCGGTAAGCGACAGGCTGCGGGAAAAGGGCGCTTATGACATTGAAATCGTCGGCGGCTCGAAGGACATATCCTTTGGGCAGGTAATCGACCGTGTGGGCGTGACGCTCGGCATGGAGTTTCCCGCAGGCGAATATATGGACGAGATTGCGGTAAAGGAAGCAGCCGTCAGAGGCCGTAGCTCGCGCTACGAACCATGTTTAACCGGCGTTAGGGTATCTGATGCTTTCTTTAACCTTTCAGGGCTTGAAACGCAGGCACAGCTTGTGGCGGAAAAAATCACTCAGAGGCTTATTGACACAGAGGATGTCAGTAAGCAGGCGGACAACAGTGCCATAATTTTGGAGCTTTTCGACAGAATTGTAACCTGCATCGAGAAAATGACCGTGCAGGGGATAGGGAAAACGGGCCTTAAGACCGTGCTCTTTGCGGGCGGAGTAAGCTCCAGCAGATATATTAGCCGTAGGCTTACCGATTTTGCAGACGACAGAGGCTATTGCTTTATTTTCGGAGATCAGAAGCTTTCATCGGACAATGCCGTGGGCGTTGCGAGAATCGGTGCAAGGCTTTTGCAGAGATAAGAATAAATTACTAATGAAACCAATCACAGTAGCACAACTTAACAGCTATGTAAAGAGAGTCCTAAGCGGAGATCCGGTTCTGTCGAATGTTTCGGTGGAGGGCGAGATTTCCGGTGTAAAATATCACCCTACAGGAGTATATTTTACACTCAAGGATGCCTCTTCAAAGCTGAGCTGCTATATATCGCCGTCGACCTCGCGAAACTTAACTGTAGAGCTTACGGACGGCCTTAAGGCGGTGGCTCACGGCTCAGTCAGCGTCTACGAAAGGGGCGGCACTTATTCCCTCTACATAAGGGATATAGAGCCGGCAGGAGTTGGCGCACTCGCAGAAGCCTTTGAGAAGCTCAAGAAAAAGCTCGAGGCCGAGGGGCTGTTCGATCCGGCCCATAAAAAGCCGCTTCCGACCTTTCCTAAAAAGGTTGGGGTGGTGACATCACCTACGGGGGCTGCGGTTTCCGACATAAAAAAGATTATTACGGCAAAGAACGACTTTGTCGATATTCTCGTATATCCGGTGCTCGTTCAGGGGCCGGGGGCGCCTGCAGACATTGCAGCTGCGATAGATTACATAAATGCTAATATGACCGATGTAGACGTTTTGATTGTGGGGCGCGGAGGCGGCTCTATAGAAGAGCTCTGGGCCTTTAACGAGGAAATTGTGGCAAGATCCATATATGCCTCGGAAATCCCTGTCATATCGGCTGTGGGGCATGAAACGGACTTTACGATAGCCGACTTTGTTGCCGACAGGCGCGCAGAAACGCCGACTGCGGCGGCTAACATGGCGGTGCCCGATACAAACGAGCTTCGCATGTATCTTGAGGACAGAAAAAATCTTCTCCTTGATAACTTAAAGCAAAATATTGCATCAAAGGAGGAGAGGATTCGCCTTGCGGGGCTTGATGCGATGAAGCGCGAAATGCTTTCGAAAATCGCAATCTACGAGCTTAAGTGCAAGGGCTGCCGCGAAACGCTTTCGCAGCTTAATCCGCTTGGCATATTAGGCCGCGGCTATGCGGCGATGATGGACAGCAGTGGAAAGCTTATTTCCTCAGCGGATGCGGTTGCGGCAGGAGACAAGGTACGCGCAAGGCTAAAGGACGGTGAAATTTCAATGACCGTCGACAGTGTGAACAAGGTTTAAGACGAGGTAAAATTATGGCAAAGAGTAAAGATAACGAAGCTTTAGAGACTCTCAGCTTTGAGGAGAGCATGGAAAAGCTTGAGGAAACGGCCGAAACCATAAAAAAGGACAGGATTTCCCTGGAAGAGGCCTTAAAGGCATACGAAGACGGCGTAAAGTATTATGAAAGGTGCGTAGAGATTTTAGACTCAGCAAAGCAGCGCATCGAGGTTTACGAAAAGAGGTAAGTATGAACGAGAAATATTTGGAATACAAGGAACTCATAGAAAAGCATCTTCTGGATTTTCTGCCGGATATCGACCACAAGAGCATCACGCTCTACGAGTCCATGAAATACAGCTTAACGGCGGGCGGCAAGAGACTTCGCCCGGTACTTATGCTTGCAAGCTGTGAGTTTGCGGGCGGCAAGGTGAACGATGCTCTGCCTTATGCCTGCGCAATGGAATACATCCAGACATATTCGCTCATTCACGACGATTTGCCTGCTATGGACGATGACGATCTGCGCCGCGGAGTACCTACGAATCACAAAGTTTTCGGCGATGCAATCGCAATTCTTGCGGGCGACGGACTCTTAAATACGGCATTTGAATGCATGAACAAGGACATGTTCCTTTATTTTGATGAGCCTGAAATGCTAAAGCGCAGAGTAAAGGCAAGCTATGAAATCGCAAAGGGTGCGGGCTGCCGCGGTATGGTTGCGGGTCAGGTTGCCGATATCGAGGCTGAGGGCAAGAAATGCTCAAAGGAGATGCTTGAATACATGTGCATCAACAAAACAAGCGCTTTAATCGTTGCGGCTGTACGTGCGGGTCTCATGCTCGGAGGCGCGGATGATACCATGCTCGAAAACCTTACAAAATACGCAGAATGCATAGGACTCGCTTTCCAGATTGAGGACGATCTTTTGGATGTCTTAGGCGATGCGGCCGAGCTTGGAAAGCAGACAGGCATGGATGCGGAGCGCGACAAATCGACTTATCCTGCGCTATACGGCATCGAAAACTCGCAGAAAAGGCTTGAAGAGCTGTACGAGGCTGCGCAGGGCTATATCGCCCCATATTACGACAATGCGGAGTTTTTTAACGACATAATTGGCATGCTCAAAAACCGCCGCAAATAGGAGATTACATGGCATATAAAAGCTTAACCGAATACAATTTTCCGCAGGATTTAAAGACCATGAGCCTTGAGGAGATGGACAGACTCTGCGGTGACATAAGAGAGTTTCTGGTCGAAAAGGTCTCGAAAACAGGCGGGCACCTTGCGAGCAATCTCGGCGTCGTGGAGCTGACGGTGGCTATTCACAAATACTACAAGACTCCGAAGGACAAAATCGTTTGGGATGTCGGACATCAGACCTACGTGCACAAGATTTTAACCGGAAGAGCAAAGGATTTTGACACGCTGCGCCTTGATGGCGGCATGTCGGGCTTCCCAAAGCAGGCGGAGAGTGAGCACGACCTTCTCGACATGGGTCACAGCAGCACCTCCGTATCCATCGCGGCGGGGCTTGCGGCAGCGCGTGACTTACGCGGCGAGGACTATGCGGTAGTGGCAGTCATCGGCGACGGAGCACTTACAGGCGGTGAAGCCTATGAAGCGTTAAACAGCCTCGGAGCCACAAAGGGCAAGGTCATCACCATCCTAAACGACAATGGTATGTCGATTTCAAAGAACACGGGCGGTATGTCCCAGCATCTTTCAGGCATGCGTACGAGCAAGGCTTATCAGGAGTTCAAGCTCACCGTAAAGAATACACTGAAAAAGACTCCGGGCGTGTACAAGGGCGTCGAACACATAAAGGACACCGTAAAGTACGCGTTTATGGGCGGAGTTGTTTTTGAGGAGATGGGAATTACCTATCTCGGACCTGTGGATGGGCACAATATCGAGGATCTTTTGAACGCATTTTCACTCGCAAAGCGCGTGCAGGGTCCTGTTATAATACATGCTATTACAAAGAAGGGAAAGGGCTATGCTCCGGCAGAGGCAAATCCCGGACTTTTCCACGGCATCGGACCTTTTGACATTGCTACAGGCAAGCCTCTTTCAAAGGGGCAGGGAATCAGCTACAGCAAGGTTTTCGGCGACAAGCTTGTGGAGCTTGCGGGAAAGGATCCCGGAATCGTTGCCGTTTCGGCGGCCATGATAGAGGGCACAGGGCTTACACGCTTTGCGGAGCTTTATCCCGATAGGATTTTTGACATGGGAATCGCAGAGCAGTCTGCGGTTTCGTTTGCGGCAGGCCTTGCAAAAAACGGGCTGCAGCCTGTGGTTGCAATATATTCGACGTTCCTCCAAAGGGGGTACGATCAGATAATGATAGATGTTTGCCTAAACAAGCTCCCTGTCATTTTTGCAATAGACAGGGCCGGCTGCGTGGGGCAGGACGGGCAGACGCATCACGGCGTTTTCGACCTTTCATATCTTTCACATATGCCGGGAATGACGGTTCTTTCGCCGCGTGACGGCATAGAGCTCGAGGAAATGATGGAATATGCGTTAACTCTGGATGGTCCTGTGGCAATCAGGTATCCGAGAGGCAATGCAACGAATTTCGAGACATCGGGAAGGTTCTGCGGACATAATTATTTTATGGTAAACCACGATTCCGAAAAGACCGATGTTGAGATTTGGGCGAGCGGTAAAATGGTAAAATCGGCACTTTCAGCCTGCGATATTCTGACCGAAAAGGGGTATAAGGTAAGTGTGCTTAATAATGCCGTTATTTTCCCGCTTGATACGGAGCTTTTAAATACTGCGGAAAGCCGTACGAAAATGATTGTAACTCTCGAGGACAATGTGGTAACAGGCGGAGCAGGCCAGAGCATTTCTGCTTATCTGTCGGAGATTGGCAGCGCGACAGCCTCTCACGTAATCGGCTGGCCTACGGAGTTTATCGAGCACGGAACTACCGATATGCTCTTTGAAAAATACGGACTCGACGGCAAAGGCGTCGCGGAAAGGATAAGTGGCTATATTGAAGGACAGGCTTGATGTAATACTTGTAAACAAGGGCTTTTTTCAATCCCGCGAGCGCGCAAAGGCGAGCATAATGGCGGGCATTGTCTATGTTGACGGACAGCGCGTTGACAAGGCCGGAACCCAGGTTGACGACACCGCCGAAATCTATGTAAAAGAGGACCTTTGCCCTTATGTGAGCCGCGGAGGCTTAAAGCTTGATAAAACAATGCTGCTTTACGGCTTTGAACTTGACGGCACCACCTGCGTTGATATAGGCGCGAGCACGGGCGGCTTTACCGACTGCATGCTGCAGCACGGTGCGAAAAAGGTTTATGCGATTGACGTGGGCTATGGGCAGCTTGATTACAAGCTCAGAAACGACCCGCGCGTTGTAAATATGGAAAAGTGCAATGTCAGATACCTCGATGTAAATACCGTGGATCCTGATGTTGACTTTATTTCAATTGATGTTTCATTTATATCGTTAAAGCTGATATTCCCCGTAGCCTCAAAGCTGCTGGGTCCCGGCGGCGGGATTGTGGCTCTTATCAAGCCTCAATTTGAGGCGGGGCGCGAGCAGGTCGGCAAAAAGGGAATAGTCAGAGACCCTGAGGTACATAAAGAGGTCATCATGAATGTGGCTTCCTATGCGGCAGAGTCCGGACTTTACCCGCACGGGCTCACATTTTCGCCTATAACGGGCGCAAAGGGAAACATCGAATATTTGATTTATTTAAAGAAAACTCCCGCAGAAACCTATTCAGAGGAGCTTTTCGAGGCTGTGGCGCAGGCCGTGGTCAATAAATCCCATGAGGAATTAAAATGAGTTTATCACCAATGATGCAGCAATATTTGGATATTGCCGCAGAGTACCCGGATTGCATACTGTTCTTTAGACTCGGCGACTTTTACGAAATGTTTTTCGAGGATGCAAAGGTCGTTTCAAAGGAGCTTGATTTGGTGCTTACCGGCAAACAATGCGGACTTGAGGAACGTGCGCCTATGTGCGGCGTTCCTTTTCATGCCTGCGATTCCTATATTGCGAAATTGGTTGAAAAGGGCTACAAGGTAGCAATCTGCGAGCAGACGCAGGACCCGGCGACCTGTAAGGGTCTGGTGCCGCGCGAGGTGGTACAGATAGTGACCCCGGGCACGGTTACAAGCTCTGCGATGCTCAGTGAAAAGGAAAACAACTACATTTCGTCCGTCTACACTTCGGACGACTATATTTCGCTCTGCTATTCCGACATCACCACCGGTGAGCTTGCGACCACCGTTTTCGTGAATGGCAGAGAAGGGGAACAGACGCTCATAAACGAGCTTGTCCGCATAAACGCGCGCGAGCTCATAGTCTCCGAGGAAGCGGCAGAAGTGCTGCCTCTTGACGAGGTCGAGCACCTTATCCACCCTTACATAAACAGAAAGCCGGCGGTTTACTTTGACCGCAAGGCTTGCGAAGCCACCATCTGCAAGCAGTTTGAGACGCATGCCGTTTCAGGGCTTGGCATAGGCGACCACGAGGAGTCGGTTTGTGCTGTGGGCGGGCTTTTAATGTACTTTGGCGAGACTCAGAAAAACCTCGAGCACATGAAGCGCATCACCACCTACGAGGTAAGCGGCCACATGGCGCTCGACCGTGCAACCATCAGGAATCTTGAGCTTACGGAGACCCTGTACGAAAAGAAGACGCAGGGGTCGCTTTTGTGGGTGCTCGACAAATGCGGCACCGCAATGGGCTCGCGAAAGATCAAGCAGTGGCTCAGGGAGCCCCTGTGCAGCTCCGGTGAGATAAACAGAAGGCTCGATGCAGTGGAGCTTCTCTTTGATTCGGTGCTCCTTAGAAACGATCTAAGGGATGCTCTTAAGAGAATCTACGACCTTGAGAGGCTCGCAGGCCGCATCGCAACAGGCGGTGCAAACGGAAGAGACATGATAGCTCTAAGGAATTCCTTAAGCGCGCTTCCTGAAATAAAGCTTTGCCTAAAGGATGCCTCAAGAGGCTCTGAGCTTCTTGCAGAGCTCGAAGACGAAATTGATCCGCTCGAGGGCGTATGCGACAGAATAGATGCCGCAATAGCCGAGGAGCCGCCTATTACAATAAAGGAGGGCGGGCTCATAAAGGACGGCTATTCGAAGGAGCTTGACGAATTAAAGGAGAGCATAAAGGATGCGAAGCTCTGGATTGCCTCGCTTGCAAACTCCGAAAAGGAGAGAACGGGCATCACTCACCTAAAGGTCGGCTTTAACAAGGTCTTCGGATATTATATAGAGGTTTCGAAATCCAACCTTGATATGATTCCGGAGGATTATATCAGAAAACAGACTCTGGTCGGCGCCGAGAGATTCATAACTCCGGAATTAAAGGAAAAGGAATCCCTGGTGCTGAATGCGGAGGCAAAAATAAACAAGCTGGAATACGATTTATTCTGCGAGCTTCGGAGTCTGGCCGCAGGGTACACCGCCGAGCTCCAGCGTACGGCAATCGCTGTTGCCACGCTGGATGCGCTCTGCTCATTTGCCGAAGTTTCGGCAAAGCTCGGCTACGTGAAGCCTGAGGTCAACGAATCCGAAGAGCTTTACATTAAGGATGGCAGACATCCTGTAATTGAGCAGACAATTACCGACGGACTTTTCGTTTCAAACGATACCTACTGTAATATGAGCGATGCATCGATGCTGCTTATTACAGGCCCTAATATGGCAGGTAAATCAACATACATGCGCCAGACCGCACTCATTGTTTTAATGGCTCAGATAGGGTGCTTTGTGCCTTGCTCTGCCGCTAAAATAGGCGTCTGCGACCGCATATTTACACGTATCGGAGCATCGGACAATCTAGCAATGGGCCAGTCGACATTCTTCGTTGAAATGAGCGAGCTTGCCTATATATTAAACTGCTCCACAAAGCGTTCGCTCATCATTTTGGACGAAATCGGCCGTGGCACATCGACCTATGACGGTCTTTCGATAGCCTGGGCCGTTGTGAACAGACTGTGCTCGGATGCACACCGTGCAAGGACACTGTTTGCGACGCATTACCACGAGCTGACCGCGCTTGAGGGCGAGATAAAGGGCTGCAGGAACTTAAATGTTGACGTTGCCGACAGAGGCGGAAACATCGTCTTCCTGCACAAAATCGTGCCGGGACCGGCGAGCCGTTCCTACGGTATCCACGTGGCAAAGCTTGCGGGTGTGCCGAAAAATGTGCTTGACGATGCGCAGGCAAGACTTGCCGTTCTTGAGAGCAGTGCGGCTTCCACTCCGGTCTATACGAAAGATGCGCCTGAATCAAAGCGGGCGGGTGGCAGCAAAGGTAGTGGAAACGGTGCCTCGTACGAATCCGGCGAAATGCAGATTTCAATGTTTTCATTTGCGCCGAATCCGGTAGTGGAACAGCTAAAATCGCTGGATTTAATGAATATTCGCCCAAGCGAGGCGATTAAGATATTGGAGGAGCTCCGGGAGCTCGCAAGAAAATAGGGTAGTTATCGCAGTATTTGCAGGTGGACCTATGATAAAAGTACTCGACAAATCGGTTGCCGACAGAATCGCTGCCGGCGAGGTGGTCGACAGACCGCTTTCCGTAGTAAAGGAACTTGTTGAAAATTCAATAGATGCCGGGGCAGGCACAGTCGTTGTCGAAATAAAAGGCGGCGGCAAGAACTATATCCGCGTAACCGATGACGGGTGCGGCATCCCCGAGGGCGAGGTAAAGACGGCCTTTCTGCGCCATGCAACAAGCAAGATTGAGCACGACAGTGACCTGAATCACATAAGCACGCTCGGCTTCCGCGGCGAAGCACTTGCAAGCATTGCGGCGGTTTCGAGACTCGAAATCCTGACAAAGCCGACCAGACAGAGTATGGGTGCAAAGCTCCTGCTGCACGGCGGCGAGGTTATGCAAAGTGAGCCTTGCGGCTGTCCGGACGGAACGACGATTATTGTAAGCGATCTTTTCTATAATACGCCGGCGCGCCTAAAGTTTATGAAGGCGGATAACGTTGAAAGTTCAATGATTATAGACTTTGTATCACAGATGGCGCTGGCATATCCGAAGGTGCGTTTTCGCATGACAAGCGGCGGAAATATCCTCTTCAGCACCACCGGGCGCGGCAATCTCTACGAAACGATTCAGACCATATACAGTAAATCCTTAAGCAGCGAGCTTTTGCCGGTTGATTACGAATCGGATTATCTGCACATAAACGGCTATGTTTCGGCGCCGATGGACAGCAAAACCAGCCGTCGCAGCCAGATTTTCTTTGTAAACGGCAGAGTTGTGTCATCAAAGGTTATTGAAAAGGGCGTAAACTCGGCCTACAGCGACAGGATGTTTGAAGGCAGGTACCCGGCATGCTTCCTTTTTGTGGAGCTGCCGCCTGAAAAGCTCGATGTGAACATTCATCCGAACAAGAGAGATGTACGCTTTAACGACGAGGCCTTTGTGTCTCAAAGCGTTGAAAGTGCAATACTTCGGGCGCTCGACAGCAAGAGCGCAATCTTTGGAGTCGATGCAACAAAGATGTATAACACCGAAAAATTAAATCAGGGTGTGGACTCGCTTCGCAACGATTCGCCAAAGCTGAATGAAATAAATAAACTTTTTGCACTAACACAAAAAGCAAAATTAAATACTGAAAAGCAAGAGCAGGTTAACATAACAAATTTATTGTCAAATATGCGTGAGAACGCCGCGGTGGCGAGCAATATTCCGCATGAAAGTGTTAATTCTCTTCAGGGCATGCCCGGTGATGAAGGGGCTGCCTCTGCTATGCCGGGAGGCGAGAATCGCAGCGATGTTTCCGGTGAGTCCGGTGATTTCCGCGATATATTAAATGCTGCAAGGACTCCGCAGGCGGTTACAACCGAAGCCGGCTACGGAGGGCTTGATATAACCGCGCGGCCAAAGGTAATTCCGTTTAAATTCGAGGATTTAATTCCGCTCGGATCAATCTTCGGAACCTATATCATGGCGGTAGACGGCGATACATTCTATCTTATCGACCAGCATGCAGCTCACGAAAGATGCTTCTTTGAAAAGCTCTTAAAGGAGTTTAAGGAGGCGGAGAAGCCGATTCAGCCGATAATGGTACCGATTGTTGTGACCGTTCGTCCGGCAATCGAGGAGCTGCGCGACAGCTGGATGCGCGCGCTCACCGAGATGGGCTTTGATATAGAGCCATTTGGGCCGAATACCTATGCGGTAAAGGGCATTCCTGTGTTTATGAGCCTCCTCGAGGCTACGGATTTTGTGGATGCATTCCTTGAAAATTATGTGGACCGGATTGATATGAGCGATTACGGAAAGCTCAATGCAATCATCACAAGGTCCTGCAAATCGGCCGTAAAGGGTAACAATACTCTCCACATGGAGGAAATCAAGGCGCTGCTTCTCGAGCTTTCGCGCTGCAACAATCCTTATTCCTGCCCGCACGGCAGACCGACATTTGTTAAATTCACGCGCTACGAGCTTGAAAAGTTCTTTAAGCGCATTCAGTAATACAAATCATGAACCGAATAATCTGTGTTTGCGGACCTACCGCAGTCGGAAAAACAAAATATGCGATAGAGCTTGCAAAAGCTATTGACGGCGAGGTTGTAAGCGCAGATTCCATGCAGCTTTATAAGTTCATGGACATCGGCTCAGCAAAGCCTACAGCAAAGGAGCAGGCAGAGGTTAGGCATCACCTTGTTGACTTTGTAGATCCTCGTGACGGTTTTTCCGTTGCAGAGTACCAGAAATGCGCAAAAGAGGCCATAGCAGACATCTTCTCGCGCGGCAGGGTGCCTGTAATTTCAGGCGGCACAGGGCTTTACATAAGCTCTCTCATCTATGAGATGGATTTTGGCTCAGCGCCGAAGGATGATGAGTTTAGGCAGGAGCTTGAAAGGCTCGCAAAGGAAAAGGGCGGGGAGCACCTGCTTAACATGCTTCGCGATGTCGACCCTGCGGCCGCGGAGCGCATACACCCGAACAATGTGAAAAAGCTGATTCGCGCCATTGAGGTTGCGGCCGGAACGGGGCGGGGGATTCCTGCATTTGAGGAGAGCTTCAAACCCACCGGCGACTACGAATATCTGCTTATCGGGCTAAAACGGGAGAGGGAAGAGCTCTACGAAAGAATCGACAAAAGAGTGGACATCCTTGTCAAGATGGGGCTTGAGGCCGAAATCCGCGGGCTCCTTGATATGGGACTTACAGCGGATGACATCTCAATGAAGGGCATCGGCTACAAGGAGATAATCGGATATTTTAACGGCGAATATGACTTTGACGAGGCGGTGCGTTTGGTAAAGAGAAACACGCGCCACTATGCAAAGCGCCAGATGACCTGGCTCAGGCGTTATAAAGAGATGCACTGGGTTAACTTAAGCGAGCTTTCTCAAGCAGAGGCAATGAAGGAAATACTTGTGATTGCCGGAAAATAGCGGTCTTGAGGCTGTGCGGCGGCCTTGCGATTTTGCAGCTTTGCGGCGACCTGTGGTGAGAGTTATGGATGAAGAAAAGAAAACAAAGATTGTAAAAGTTCATAACAAGAGCTCAAAACCGGACAATGTGGTTAAAAAGGAGCACGACATCGTGGCGGAATGCACCGCTTTGGAGCGCGAGCTTCCGGGGTTTTTGCGCGGCTATTTTTCTTACCTGCGTGGAAATGTGCTGCCTATGACGCGCCGTGCTTATCTTTTCGACGTGCGCTTTTTCTGCCACTATCTAATCGCCGAGCGGCCGGACATAACGCCGGCAAAGGAGCCAAAAGATATCAAGCTTTCGGACTTTGCGCTGATTCAGGCTGTGGATATAAATATGTTCATAGATTTCTGCCGCCACTACGAAAAAGAGGGCGAAAAGGCTATCTACGTCTATGAAAACGGAAACAAGACGCTTGCGCGTAAAAAA
>JAEEGU010000059.1 GCA_016280485.1 Bacillota bacterium
CGGTAGCACCCGGCAGATCCTTGGCATCAATGCCGCTTGGTGTGTTAGCCTTTGGCTTGTCCTTTAAGTCATCGATAATCGCGCTGACTGCGCCGAGTGTGCTAACCGCGCTGCTTGTCGTATCGGTAGGTGCTTCCACCTTTGCGGGAGCCTTTACCGTAACCGTGCGGGTCTTATCGTCAAAGCCCACCTCGCAGCCTACACTCTCGGCCACGAAGCGCACCGGAACCATGGTGCTGCCGTAGTAGTCGTGGTCGTGGTCTATGATAAGTGCCGGCACGTCGCGCTTCACCGTCTTCTCGGAAGTCCGGCCGTTATCTGTCACAGCCACCTTCGCTTCGGCGGAGCCTATCACAAGCTTTACAACGGTGGTTTCAAGCTTTACAGTTACGGTCTGCGTAGTGCCGTCCCAGTCCACGGTCGCGCCCATCTTTTCGAAGAGTGCGCGTGCAGGGATTAAGGTCCTGCCGTTCTTTTCGCCCTTTGGCGTAATTATTACAGGCGGCACATCGGATGAGGCAAACATTATTGTTTCGCCCTCGTAGGAGAGTGCCACCGGATAGTCTTTGCAAAACTTAAGTCCGGCCTCGATTTCGGTTTCCGTAACATTTGATGCGGCGTATGCCTTTACAGGTCCGCCGATTCCTAAAATACTTCCACTTAACAGGCTGCACAGTAAGCAAATAATTGCAACCCATGCAGCCGATTTCCTAAACTTGATATCTTCACTCATTTTTATTCCCTTCCAATCCCAATCTTGTTTTCTTTAGTCGTCTCTTCAGGCATCGTAGTCATAATCGTCAAAGCCGCCCATTACAAACTCAGCCCATTCGTAAGGCAGCATAAAATCTCCGTTGTATTCGTTTACCGCATCTATATCGCCGGCAAGCCAGCGGAAATAGTCGCAGTTTATTTTTGCACAGTCAACGGCAATCATGCCGCGGCGCTTAATAAGGGCATCGCCGCAGCCAAGCTCCTTGAATACGCCGGTTGCATCACTTATTATATTCCTGAGGTTTGAGAAGAGCGACGGTGTGTCGTCCTTGTCCTCCCAGATAACCGCCATAATCTCGCCGTTCTGGCAGAATGCGCCCTTGCGGCAAATCAGGTAAGCCAGAACCTCTTTTGTCTTTGTGTAGCGGAACTTTATCGGCTTGTCGTCATACATGATTTCAAAATTGCCAAAGCATCTCGCAGAAAGTCCCGGATGCGTTTCAAACGTGGCGTTTCTTTCCGCTATATGGTCGAGCTCACGCTTTACATCCTCTGCGGTTATTGGCTTCATAAGGTACCCCGCAGCGCGGAGCTTGAAGGCCTCTATTGCATACTGGCTGTAGCCGGTCGCAAACACGATGTCACCCTCGGGACGCAGCTCCTTTAGCTTCTTTGCAAGCGCAAGGCCGTTCATCGTGCCCATTTCTATGTCTAAAAAGGCCACGTCAAAGGTATTGTTCATCGCATATTCCAAAAGCTCCTCAGGGCGGCGGAAGCTAATCTTTTCGGCCTCCGGAGCCACCTCGTCGAGTGCCGAAAGCATGCTTGCCAGTGCTAATTTTTCGTCATCTGCTACAAGGAATCTCATTCCTGCTCCTTTCCTTTTGGAATTGTAAGCACTGAACGTGTGCCAACTCCAACTTCACTTACTATCTCAAGTGTTCCGCCCATCATCGATTCGATACGGCGGCGCACGCTGGAAACTCCGATATGGGACTTGCTGTCATCAAGAGGAGCATTCGGGTCAAAGCCCGCCCCGTCGTCTGCGACCTCTACGATGTAGCTGTCCTCTGTTTCCCTTGTCGAAATCTTTACCGTGCCGCCATCCCTCTTTTTGCAAATGCCGTGCTTTACCGCATTTTCTACAAGCGGCTGCACCGAAAGAACCGGCACGAGGAAGTCTTCTGTTTCTATATCATACTCAACACTGAGCTTGTCGTCAAAACGCATGAGCTCAAGCGAGAGGTATGTCTTGAGGTGTTTTAACTCCTGACTGAACGGAATCGGCTGGGTGTAGTTCACCGAATCGAGGTTTCCGCGCAGGTAGTTTGAAAAATCTATGGTCGCTCTCTGCGCACGCTTTGGATCTATCGTGCAAAGCTGCGCGATTGCAGTAAGGGAGTTGTACATGAAGTGTGGGCGAATCTGGCTGAACATGAGGTTCAGCCTGGCTTCCTCGAGCTCGTTTTTAGCGGACTCGAGCTTGTTTACGGTGTCCTTGTGGATTGTGGAATAAACCACGAGGAGCGAAAGCGTAACGCCTACATAGACAAGTGCCGTGTTCTTTGTGATGAGCTGCACAATTCCGGCAATCGTCGGCAGCGCCGCAAACGAGAGCAGCGAAATGAGCAGGCTCGTTTCGAGCATGTTTCTCGCCCAGATAAGGATGAAGATGAGGAAACAGAACAGAAGGAACGTACCGCTTCCCGAAACAACCCAAATTACCGGGCTTTTGACATAGTATCCTGCATCGTCAACAATAAAGAGATAGTGCCGGAAAAGCTCAACTACCATCAAAATCTCATAGACAAGTGCGATTCCTGTGCCTATCATGGTGAGCTTTCGCGGAACATGACCGTACATGCCTATATACTCAGTCGTGTACTCGATATACATGCCAAAGAGCGCATAGCCGCAAAAGTATGTCAAAACCTTTACAAAATAGAGGAGCGCAATGCAATTCGGGTTTCCCTCAAATGTAAAGGACGACATATCTGCCGTAAGTGCCACTATGTTCACGGTGAGCATCACTATGAAATATTTGTCAATGCGTGAGGTTTTGGCCCTTTCCAGGAGGAAAAATATCATAATCAGGAATGAGATGATTATACAAAAAACCTCCAGCGCGATATTTGTGCTTGCGTCCATGGCTCCCTCCGACGATAAACTGCAGCCTGTCAGATTTGACGTGTACGGTAATTCGTACTGATTACTATTTTATACTATTTTTTGATAATTTTCAAGTTTTCTACCCCTCCAATGACTTGAAGCCGCTGCCGTCGCCCCAAACCGAATCGACAGCCGTAAGTGTAATCATCGCCTTGCTGTCGTGCTCCGCAATGAAATTCCTGATAAGCACGCTTTCACGAGGCGAGCACAGCACCGCAAGTTTGCGCCTCTCCACATTCGTGTAAGCGCCGGTGATTTTCTCTATCGTAACGCCACGACCGATTTCGTTCATGACATACTGCATGATGATGTCCGGCTCCGCCGAAATGATTGACATGCGCACCAGCTTTGGTGACACGCCGTACATGTAGAAGTCGATGACCTTGCTGGTCAGCACCGATGTGACCAGGGCGTACATTGCGATGTTCCTGCCGTACACGATGGCAGAAGCAATGATAACCGCAGCGTCCACGCCAAGCATTACCTTTGAGAGCGGCACGTGCGGCATAAGCTTTTCCTTTATGATCTTTGCCACAGTATCCGAGCCGCCGAACGAGTAGCCCCTAGACTGAACTATACCGTTGCAGATACCGGAAAATACGCCGCAGTAGATTACCGCAAGGATTACATCCTTTCCCTCGATAAGGCTTATGTCAAGCATTTCCCACACAAAGAGGGTCGCAGGGTACACTACGGAAAGCAGGAGGATTTTCCTGGCCTCGCGTATACCCAGCAGTATCGCGCACAGTATCAGGATTATCAGGGACCCCGCATAGTACATAATTGAGAAGTTTATGTCCACATAGTGCTGCAGGATTCTGACAACACCTGTGACACCTCCGCTTGTGAGCCCGTTCGGAATCATGATGCTTACGGTTGAAAACGAACCGACAAAGCATGCGATGACAATCAGGACAAGGTCAATAAGCAGGCGCTTTGCTTTTTCACTGTTTTTGGTTTTTGGTTTTGTTTCTTTCGTCTTTGTTTTCATTTCTTCTTCTTTGAGCCCTGATAGGGCTCTCATTATTTAGAATTAAAATGTTTGGCTACTTTATTGTAAATCCGTTATGGCTATGTCACAGCCGACTTGGTACTGTGCAGGGCCTATATGTTCTCAAGCTCTACAAATTCGTAGGTGGCGCCGAGGGCGGCGAGGCGGGATTTTTGGGCGGCGAGCGCCTGCGAGCCTATATCGCAGCTTATAAAGCTGCGTCCGAGCTTTACTGCTACGGCAGCGAGCGTCCCGGATCCGCCGAAAAAGTCGGCGACCGTATCTCCCGGCATCGAACAGCTTTCTATGATGCGCATTAGGAGTGCTTCGGGCTTTTGCGTGGCATAGCCTGTACGCTCCCCGCTGGTGCGCCCGACCATGTCGATTTCCCACACATCCTTCATATTCACCATCGTGTACCATCCGAGCTCGTCCTCGAATTCCTCAACACCTTTAAATTTATATGGCTTTAAGCCTCTGTTATAGCTCTTTTCCTTTTGCGGATTGAAATAATATTTTTTACTTTTCGAATAGAAGAGCAGCGTATCGTGCTTTCGCGCAAAACGGCGCTTTGTGCTGCCTCCCGATTTGTATTTCCAGACTATCTCGTTCACGAAATTCTCTTCGCCGAAGATTTCGTCCATTATGACCTTTACATAGTGAACGGCGTGCCAGTCAAGGTGCACCCAGACCGAGCCCTCGTCTTTTAGAAGCTCGCGTATGTAGAAGAGCCTAATCGCCAGCATCCTGAGATACTCCTTTAGTCCCCCTGCCCAGACATCACTGTAGGCATCCGCCTTTTCTGAGGTTTGGTAGTTGGCGTTCGAGAAAAACGGCGGGTCTATATAGACAAGCTGCAGGCTCGAAGGTTTTAGCCTTTTCATAAGCTCGAGGTTGTCGCCCTTAACAAGCAGCCCCGCA
>JAEEGU010000060.1 GCA_016280485.1 Bacillota bacterium
AACAATCTCGGGCTCCGCGCTGTTTTCGGTGTGGGCTGAGGAGTGGCTCTTGACGTACAAGAAGCCCGCCGTGAAGCCTGTCACTTATCGGACCGTTGCCGGAGTGGTACACACGACGCTAATTCCTGCCCTTGGGTCTATTCAGATTAAGTCCATAAAGCCGGTGCACTGCCAGCGTGTCCTGAATGGGCTTACCGGGTGCAGCTCTTATCACTTAAAGAGGGTTAAGGGAGTTATGGGAGAGATTTTCCGAGCGGCGGCAGATAACGATTTAATTCTGTCGGATCCGACGGTTAAGCTAAAAGTGCCTCGTGGAGAAGCTGGGAGCCACAGAGCGATTACCGAAAAAGAGAGGGAGACCATCTTTGCGGTTGCTGATAAGGACGATAGAGGCTTATGGGTCCTCTTCATGCTCTGCTGTGGGTTAAGGCCGCAGGAGACCACGCAGCTCCTCGGAAGACACGTCGATGTCAAGGCGAAGGTATTACACGTCCCCGGCACGAAAAATAAGAACGCCGTCAGAGACGTTCCTCTTCCGGATGTGATTATCGAAAGACTTCCGAAGCTCGCCCCGTTCGATTATGTTTTTAAGTCCGAGAGAGGGCACCCGCTGAACCCGAGCATCATGGCTCGCTGGTGGCGGACCTTCAAGAATGAGATGAACGTGCATCTTGGATGCAAGGTCTACAGGAATAAAGTGGTGCCGCCGTATCGTGTTGCGGCCGATCTGACTCCTTATTGTCTCCGGCATACATTCTGCACCGACCTGCAGAGCGCCGGTGTGCCTATTAACGTTGCTAAAGAGCTGATGGGCCACTCGGATATTTCGCTCACAGCGAAGATTTACACGCACCACTCTGAGATGGCTTTTCAGAGTGCTGCGGAGGCTATAAATAGGTTCCAGCGTGGAATTGGGTGTGGAAACGAAGCCGCAAACCGTTGAAAAATAGCCAAACACTATCTCTCTCCTAAAGCGTAGTTGGCGGTTCGATTCCGCCCGGGGATACCATCGCTTGCGTTGCTTGAAAACCTTGTGTTTTCAACGTCCAATTGTTTTTAGCCAGAGGTTATTTTAATTGCCTCTGGCTATTTTTTATCACTGTTTTACACTGTTTTCCACAGTTAAAGTGTGGAATTTAGTGTGGAATTTTTCCACGAAAAAAACGGCCCTATGAAGGGCCGCCTAACAGGAGGTCAATCGGCATTGTCCGATTTTTTCTTGGTGAAGAAGTAGGTGACGATTGCGGTCACGACATTAGTGAACAGTATCACCAGCTTTTCGGCCGACTCGTTCCCGGTCACAACGCAATAGTCAACCAGGAATATCAGGTCTGCAATAACCGCGAGAGTTGCGATGCTTTTAACGTCAATGAGTTTTGTGAGTTTGTCTTTCATTTTTGTTTCCTTTCCTCGGGCAATTCCCGAACTTTCGCCATGAGCGGATCGAGCTGTCCGTTCCAACCAAAACGCTTGTATAAGTCGTGCCAGCTTTCCGCGTATTGCTTGTCGGCATCTGAAGCTTCTCCGTCCGCTACAAGCTCCTTGAGGTATCTGGTCAGCGAATCACGCATTAGATATTTGAGAGCTTCTCGTTCGATGTCTTTTTTGTCTTGCAGCGTGTATCTGCGAGTTATAAGCATGTTGATGAATCCACTCGCGAAAATTGCTGCTACGAGTGTGGCTGCGGTTGTGATGATGTAGTCTGTCGTTACCATTGTGTTCTCCTTTAGATGTCTTTATACGATGTGGTTCCGGTTGTGTAGTCGCGGATGACAAACTTCTTGTTCCCGAGCTTGTCTTCTGCGATGTCTATGTGCATGTATTTTGCATAGCGGTTTACTCCGCCGATACGCCCGTGCTTGATGCAGAACAAGTAAACCCAGTCTATAAACATAGGCTGGAGTTTGTAGGCGATATCGATATCCAGAGCATACAGTTCAAGGTGTAAGCTGTTCTTGCTGGCTGTTGGCAGCGTATCATTAAATGCCTTCGTCCTGTATCCGGAGCTTACCGTTATAGCCTTACCATACATATCGCGTATGAACTGGAAGAGTTCGAAGAGCAGCCAGGAGTCCGGATAGATTTCGAGCTTGATATCATCCGTCGCCTTATTGTTGGCCACTTCCCAAACCTGCAGGTTTTTGGTGAGTTGCAAGTTTTCTTCGAGCTGGCAGAGGAAGCTGTCGCCTGTCTTGAGGTGAATCCGTGTTTTTATCATGTTAGCCTCCTAAATTGCTTGGATTGCAAAATACTGAAGCTGGTTCGTGTTGATTTGCGCGAAGCTTTCAGTGCCGTTTATTGCCGCGACATGCCCGCCATCTAAAAGAATGGCCTTGTCGCAGATTTTCTTTGTTTTCAGCTCGGTGTTAATCTGCTCGGCGGTCATGTTTGCGAAGTACATCAGATAGATGTATCCGTTCTTCTCGCCTAAGACCGTGTGATTTGTCTTTCTGAGCACATCTGCATAGCTCCCCGAGAATCCCTCTTCAGCTGGATTATAAAAGTCGAGTAGTCCCATGCCGCCGACCGCCCATTTGACCTTGTATGGTAGGTCGCTTGTATACATGCACCGTTTTATATCGACCTGGTTCGTCTTGTATAGCACCGATTCGGGCTTGTTTAGCCACGAGTGACATGCACTTCCGCAGGCCACATTTGCGCCGTACACAAGAATCGAGCATGGCTTTTTGTTAAAGGAAAAGCTCCCTGAAAGAGCGTTCCTATACCTTGAGAGTGGCTCGGCCGGCGCGAAAGGAATGATATCCTTTGCGATTATTGTCGGATGACCGTAGAGCTTGAGTGTGACAGGGAAACAGTCCGCACCCAGTTTTTCCGCAATGTCTGACATAGTCTGACATCCGATGATGCCGTTCTCGTATGCTCCGATCTGATGTTGAATCGCTCGAAGCATTTTGTCTTCATTTGCCGTTTGTGGTTTGACGTCTTTCATTTTAATCTCCTATTGGATCGCCGTTTTCGTCGTAG
>JAEEGU010000061.1 GCA_016280485.1 Bacillota bacterium
CATGAAAAGGAAGAAGGCGGCAGCGTCATCAAAAAGGGCGCTCTCCGTGGAGTAGAATCCAACGGAATGCTCTGCGGACCGCAGGAGCTTGGCTGGGCCGACAAGGTAGCACCTTATATTTCAAAGGACGGAATCTGGCTTCTGCCTGAAGGTGAGGACAGACTCGGCGAAAGCATCGTCAGCGTATTCGACCTCGATCAGGAGGTTGTGGACTTTGGCGTTACACCGAACCGTCCGGACTGGCTTTCAATGCTCGGAATCGCACGTGAGGTAAAGGCCTTCACGGGCAAGCCGCTTAATCTCAAAAAGCCGGAGGTAAAGGCAGAGGGCAGTGGAAAGGCAGAGGACTACATCTCCGTTGAAATCAGAAACAAGGCATGCCGCAGATATACTGCGAGAATTATCACAGATGTAAAAATTGAGCAGTCACCTTGGTGGCTCCAGCACAGGCTGATGCTCGCAGGCATGAGACCTATCAACAACATCGTAGATATCACAAACTTTGTAATGCTCGAATACGGTCAGCCGCTACACGCATTTGACATCAGCACCGTAGAGGACAGAAAGATTATCGTTGACACGGCTAAGGACGGAGACACGTTCGTAACTCTCGACGGAAAAGAAAGAAAGATATACAGCGATACGCTGATGATTAATGACGGCAAAAAGCCTATCGGTATCGCAGGAACCATGGGTGGTCTCAATTCCGAAATCGAGGACACCACAACAACAGTTATTCTCGAATCCGCAAACTTC
Source organism: Bacillota bacterium (assembly GCA_016280485.1). Taxonomy (GTDB): domain Bacteria; phylum Bacillota; class Clostridia; order Peptostreptococcales; family Anaerovoracaceae; genus UBA3871. Next base: position 757 of record JAEEGU010000061.1, read on the forward strand.
GATTCGGGCAGCATCTATCATACCAGCAAAAAGCTGAACATCCGCACGGAAGCGCAGAACAGATACACACGTGGCGTATCGCCTGAAATCTGCGCAGAGGCTGCCAACAGATTCTGCCAGCTTGTTGAGATGGTAGGTGCCGGCAAGGTAGTTCCGGGAATGGTTGACATCTATCCGGATCCGGAGGTTCTCCCGACAACAAAGGTTCGCGTATCCCGTATGAACCTCGTATGCGGAACAAAGCTTGACCGCGACACAATGAAGAGCTATCTTGAAAAGCTCGACATGAAGGTTGAATACACGGAAAGCCCTGACGTAATGCTGGTAACCCCGCCTCCTACAAGGAGAGACATGCTTGAAGAGGTGGACTACACCGAAGAAATCGCGAGAATGTACGGCTACGACAAGATAGACTTCACTATCCCTGCCGACAACATTACCGTAAGCGTATCGAAGAGCTGGGCACTTCGCGAGCAGGCACGCCGTCTCATGACAGGCATGGGCGCTTGCGAGATCCAGACCTACTCCTTCGTAAGTCCAAAGGGCGTTGAAAAGATGGGACTGTCCGAGGACAGCTGGGAGAGAAACTTCTTAAAGCTCTTAAATCCGCTCGGTGAGGAAACGTCCGTAATGAGGACTATCCTCACTCCGAACATGCTCGAGGTACTGGCGCGCAACATCAACCGCGGCATCCTTCAGGCAAAGGCATTTGAAATCGGCAACACATTCATGCCGAACATGATAGATCCGAGCGACCTTCCTGAGGAGGAGCTCTCAATGTGCATAGGTATCTATGGCGGAGACGCTGACTTCTTCAGATTAAAGGGTATGGTAGAGGCGTTCCTTGACGGAATAGGCGTAAAGGACTACAAGTTCACGGCTGAATCCGAGTACGAGCCTTATCACCCGGGTCGCTGCGCACGCATTTCAATTGGTGACGAGGAGCTCGGTATCATGGGCGAAATCCATCCAAGCGTTGCAAAGAATTTTGAAATCGAGGAAAAGGTATATATCTGCGAGCTTATGTTCGAAAAGTTCCTGAAGATGGCGGAAAACGAAAAGCATTACAGCCCGCTGCCGAAGTTCCCTTCGACAGAGCGTGATATAGCGCTTGTTGTTGACGAGGACGTACTGGTAGGAGACCTTGAGGAAACAATCAAATCCTGCGGCGGCTCAATACTTGAGAGCGTAAAGATGTTCGACATCTATCGCGGACCTCAGGTAGGCTTCGGAAAGAAATCCATAGCGTTCAACCTCGTTTACAGAGATCAGGAAAAGACTCTGACGGATGACGATGTAAAGAAAGTACACGATATCGTCTTAGAGCACCTCGAGGGTAAATTTAGCGCAACACTTCGCGAAATGTAATACGTATATTGCAATTGATGATAAAAGGAGAAAAATAATGGACAACAAGGTTACCGTAAAGATTTACGGACAGGAATACACAATTTCCGGAGAAGGCAGCCGAGAGCACATTATGAAGGTTGCCGACTATGTCGACAGCAAGATGCTGGAAATCAGTAAGGCCGCACCGGGAACATCTCCGCAGACAATTGCAATGCTTGCTGCAGTAAATATTTCGGATGAGTTCTTCACACTGAAGGAAGAGAATGAAGAGCTCACAAAGAATAACGAACAGCTCAAACATGACACGGAGCACTATGTTCAGCTTTGGGACGAGGCAAAGCGCAATTTCATGCAGTGCAAGGACGAAACCGCTACGGTAAATCGTCAAAAGGAAGAACTCATGGAAACGCTTCGCAGAACCCAGGCAGACCTTGAGAGTGCACGTGAGGAGGCCGGCGAAGCAAAGGCAAAGGCAGAGCAGTCCGCAAATGCCGAGCTTGAAGACCTTCAGAAGAAATGCAAGGAAATGGAGGTAAACTTCTTTGACCTCCAGATGGAGAATATCAGATTAAAGAGCGAGGTAGACCATTACAAGAGCTTGGTATAAGCCTCTGCGTACGGATTGGGAGTAGCCATGAATGCAAAAACCTTTAAGGTTCTTGAATATGAAAAAATAATAAATATGCTTTCAGAGCAGGCTGCTTCTGCAAAGACTCGCGAAGAGCTTTTAAAGCTTAAGCCGAGTACTGATATCAGAGAGATTGCAGATTTACAGGCCGAGACAGGCGAAGCGCTCACAGTGATTGTTCACAAGGGCGCTTTGCCTCTCGGCAGCTTCTATGACATTGCGGGAAGCCTTAATCTGGCTCGCAAGGGCGGATGCCTCACAATGAAGCAGCTTTTGGAGGTTCTCTATAATGTGCGCGTTACGCGCGAGGTGAAGAATTTTCTCAATTCTGATTTGCCGGAGCTTCCTATCATAGACAGCATCAGAGACGTCCTCGAGCCTCAAAAATATATCGAGGAAAACATAGACAGATGCATCCTCTCCGAGGATGAGATGGCAGACAACGCCAGCCCGGAACTAAAATCAATCAGGCGCAAAAAAGTCCAGCAGGGCGAAGCGATTACGGCGAGACTTAACAATATCATCAACTCATCGTCAAACCGCACTTATCTGCAGGATGCCATAGTAACAATGCGCGACGGCAGATACTGCATACCCGTAAAGCAGGAGCACCGTGCACATTTTCCGGGAATGATACACGACAGATCGCAGACGGGAGCTACGCTCTTCATAGAGCCGCAGGCAATCGTCAATTTAAATAACGAACTCAGAGAACTCGAGCTTGCCGAAAAGGCCGAGATGCAGCGCGTGCTCGAAGAGCTTACAGCAAGCGTGGCACAGCACTACCACGAGCTTACAAACAACCAGGGGCTTCTCTTAAAGCTCGACTACATGTTCGCAAAGGGAAAGCTCTCTTCCGCAATGCATGCGGAGCAGCCGCAGATTGCAGAGGACAGTGGGCTCTTGCTTAAGGAGGCACGGCATCCGCTTCTTGACGAGAAAAAGGCGGTACCTATTACCGTAACCCTGGGAAAGGTTTCCGATGAAAAGGAATACCACACGCTTGTCATAACCGGTCCGAACACGGGCGGCAAGACCGTCACACTTAAAACCGTGGGGCTGCTTGCCATGATGGCTCAGTCGGGGCTGCACATTCCGGCATCGGGCATGTCGAGAATCCCTGTTTACGAGAAAATCTATGCGGACATTGGCGACGAGCAGAGCATAGAACAAAACCTTTCCACATTTTCATCCCATATGAAAAACATTGTGGAGATTGTAAAGGATGCAAATCCGGATACGCTGGTGCTTGTTGATGAGCTCGGGGCGGGTACGGACCCGACCGAGGGCGCAGCCCTTGCAATTTCAGTGCTCGAGCACGTACGCAGGAGCGGCGCTTTTACAATCGCCACGACCCACTACAACGAATTAAAGAAATATGCCATCTCAACGCCGGATGTCGAAAACGCCTGCATGGAGTTTAATGTGGAGACGCTGTCGCCTACCTATAAGCTTTTGGTCGGTGTGCCGGGCAGATCCAACGCCTTCGAGATAAGCCGTAAGCTCGGGCTTGACGGCGAGGTCATAGACGACGCCAGGGCACTTTTAGAGAGCGGAGACATAGAGTTTGAAGAGGTTATTACTTCTCTTGAGGCAGACCGCCGCGCGGCCGAAGCAGAGCGCGAGGATGCGGCTGCCATGGGTGCGGAGATAAAGCGTCAAAAGGAAGAAATAGATAAACTGAAGGCACGCCTCGAACGCGACAAGGAAAAGATTTTATCCGAAGCCAGGGAGGAGGCCCGCAGCATCGTAAAGGATGCTCAGGAAACGGCAAAGGAGGTCCAGCAGGAGCTCAAGGAGCTGGCAAAGATGGATTCTCTGGGCGAACGTACGCGGCGCTACGACGAGAACAAGCGCAGACTCAATCAGGCGGAAAAGAAATACCGCGAAAAGATTGTGGTCAGCGAGGAGTTCGAATCGGCGCGGCCGGAGGACATCAAGATAGGGTCCCAGGTAAAGGTGATGACAATAGGCCAGAACGGCGAGGTAATATCCCTGCCGGACTCTTCGGAAAACGTTCAGGTGCAGATAGGTCTTATGAAGGTTACCGCAAAGGTAAGCGACCTTAAGCTGCTCAACGTGAAAAGAAAAAAAGTAAAAGAGGAATTCAGAGGGACAAAATATGGTACAATGTATCGTACAAAGTCACAGCAGGTTTCTCTTTCTATAAATATCGTCGGAAAGAATCTGGACGATGCCATCATGGAGGTCGATAAATATCTCGACGATGCCATGATAGCAAATCTTGAAAACGTTACGATTATTCACGGACGCGGCGAGGGAATACTTCGCGCGGGCGTGCAAAAGCTTTGCAAGAGCCACAAGGCTGTGGCGTCTTTCCGCAAAGGAAAATACAACGAGGGCGGCGACGGCGTGACTGTCGTGACGCTCAAACGCTAAACGGAGGAAAAAGTGTATCTCATCAGCGCATGCTTACTCGGTGAAAACTGCAAATACGACGGCGGAAACAATCTGACGGACTGGGTTTTAGCCTTTGCGGAAAAGCACAGCTTTATGCCGGTTTGCCCGGAGGTTGCGGGCGGTCTTTCCGTGCCGAGACATCCTTGTGAGATTCGCGAGAATGCATCGGACTGCGCCACCACCGTGGTAAACGACATTGGTGAGGATGTAACGGATGCGTTTTTCCTCGGTGCGGAGGAAACTTTAAGGGCGGCACAAAAGGAGGCCCGAGCCCGAGGAGAGAAAATTGAAGGGGCGATATTAAAGAAAAACAGTCCGTCCTGCGGGAGCGGGAGCGTTTACGATGGGACGTTTTCGCACACGATTGTAGGCGGCGATGGGATATTCGTCCGAAGACTCAGGGAGATTGGGATACCGGTTTGGCATGAAGAAAGAAAGGATTATTTATTATGATTGATTATAAAGAATTGGTTGCAAAGGCAATATATGATGCAGGCGTGGGCCTGGAGCTTCCGGAAATTATGGATGTTGTAGAGGTACCTGCCGATGACAAGATGGGAGACTATGCGTTCCCTTGCTTTAAGCTTGCAAAGGTTCTGAGAAAAGCGCCTCCTATGATTGCAAAGGACATCGCGGGTAAACTCGAAGGAAATCCGCTTTTCACAAAGGTTGAGCCTGTCAACGCTTATGTAAATATGTTTATGAGCAAAGAGGAATTCGTAAAGAGCGTCCTTTCCGAAGTGCTCGAAAAGGGCGAAAGCTACGGTAGGAGTGACCTTGGCGGCGGCAAGACCGTTATCGTAGAGTATTCATCTCCTAACATTGCAAAGCCTTTCCATATCGGACATATCAGATCGACTGTAATCGGTAATGCCATCTACAAGCTCTACGATGCGCTCGGCTACAAGACAGTCAGAATCAACCACCTCGGCGACTACGGTACGCAGTTCGGAAAGATGATCTGCGCATACAGACACTGGGGCAACGAAGAAGACGTAAAGAGAGAGCCAATCAAGACTCTCCTAGAATACTATACAAAGTTCCACGTTGAGGTTGAGACTCACCCTGAGCTCGACGACGAGGCAAGAGCTATTTTTGCAAAGCTTGAAAAGGGCGAGCCGGAGGAGGTACGCCTTTGGCAGTGGTTCAGAGACGAGTCTCTCAAAGAGTTTAACCGCGTATACGACATGCTCGGCATCACCTTTGACTCCTATGCGGGCGAGAGCTTTTACTCGGACAAAATGCCTGCAATCGAAAAGGAACTCGAGGAAAAGGGCCTGATGAAGGAATCCGAGGGTGCAATGATTGTAGACCTCGAGCCTTACGGAATGCCGCCTGCGCTCATCAAAAAGTCGGACGGTTCATCCCTCTACATCACAAGAGACCTCGCGGCATCAAACTACCGCAAGGAGCACTATAATTTCTATAAGAACCTGTACATCGTAGCATCCCAGCAGAATCTGCACTTCCAGCAGTGGATCAAGATCCTCGAGCTGATGGGCAGAGAATGGGCGTACGACTGCGTACATATTCCGTTCGGACTTGTATCACTCGAAGACGGCACCATGTCCACAAGACACGGCAGAGTCGTATTCCTCGAGGATGTATTAAACCGTGCGGTTGAAAAGACAAAGGAAATAATCCTCGAAAAGAATCCTAACGCAGAAAATGTCGAAGAAATCGCAAAGGCTGTCGGCATCGGTGCGGTTATTTTCCAAGAGCTTTCAAACAGCAAGATAAAGGACTATGTGTTCAGCTGGAACAAGGTATTAAACTTCGAAGGCGAGACAGGCCCTTATGTTCAGTATGCACATGCAAGAGCATGCTCAGTGCTTAGAAATGCCGGTGATGAACTCATTCAAAAGGCAAAGGATGTGAGCGCTCTTGATATGAAGTACCTCACAGGCGAATCCGCATACAAGCTCGCAAAGGAGCTTTATGATTTCCCTGCAGCTATCGTAGAGGCGGCAGAAAAGTACGAGCCGTCCATCCTCACACGCCACATCGTGGATATCGCTCAGAGCTTTAACAAGTTCTACTATGACGAGCACATTCTGGTGGATGACGAGGCAGAAAAGCTTGCAAAGGTTGCACTTGTCTATGCGGCTAAGTCAACAATTGCGGCAGGACTTAATCTCCTCGGCATGAAGGCACCTGAAAAGATGTAAGAGGTAAGGCTTTGAGATACGAAGGAATGATATATCGCCCACCAAGTGAAGCCTACAGCTATCTTTTGCAGGTGACGGTGGGCTGTTCCCACAACAAGTGCACATTCTGCAGCATGTACAAGGACAAGAAATTCCATGTCCGCCCGATGGCCGACATAATGGAGGACCTTGACATGGCGCGCGGCTACTACGATCGCGTGGGCCGCATCTTCCTGTGCGACGGTGATGCTCTGTGCCTTTCAAACGACAAGCTGCTTACGATACTTAATCGCATAGCCGAGCTCTTCCCGGAGTGTGAGAGGGTCACAACCTACGGCCGCGCAAGCGACATAAACAGAAAGACCGAAGAGGAGCTTATCGCACTTCGCGATGCGGGGCTTGCCATGGTGTATATCGGCGCAGAGTCGGGCTCTGACGAGGTCTTAAAAAGGGTAAACAAGGGCAGCAGCCGCGAGGAAATAATCGCGGCCGTTCAAAAGGTTGAGCGCTGCGGTATTATGGCGAGTGTGACGTTTATCAGCGGGCTTGGCGGAAAAGAGCTTATGCGCGAGCATGCGGTAAAGACGGGCTCGATGATAACCGAAATGGGTGCGTCATATGTGGGGCTTTTAACACTTATGACGGAGCCTCTGGCGCCGCTTACGGGAGCCATTGCGCGCGGGGAGTTTCAGGTGCTTACAGGCGAAGAAGCCGTTGCGGAAACTCTCTTAATCCTTAAAAATGTCGGGATACCTGCAAAGTCGTGCGTATTCCGCATGAACCACGCTTCAAACTATCTGTCGCTTCGCGGGAATCTTCCGGAGGACCGCGACAGAATGATTGCGCGCTGCGAGGCTGCGCTCAAGGACACGGGAATGCTGAAAAGCGAGATTTTCAGGGCACTTTAGCCCGGTATATATAGGCCGGAAAGGGAACGATGAAAACTCTTATCACTACGCTTAATTCACAATATATCCATTCAAATCTGGCGGTAAAATACCTCTATTCGGTTTGCGCAGAGGAAATGAGTGGGATAGAAATCCGTGAATACACCATTAACAATGATGAATTCTACGTATACGGAGAAATAGTAAAGGGCGACTATGATTTGGTTGCCTTTTCTTGCTATATCTGGAATGTGGAGCAGACTATGCGTCTTGCGGAAAACCTTAAAAAGGCAAAGCCGGGCATGAAGATTCTGCTTGGCGGGCCGGAGGTCAGCTTCGACAGCGTAGCCGTGCTGATGGAGAACGATTTTGTGGACTATGTGATCTCGGGTGAGGGCGAGTACGCCTTCCACGAGTGCATGAAGGCTTTCCTTGCGGCCGAGCAGAACGAGGCCGACCTTTCGGAGGTGCTTCCGACCATAGGGAGCCTGACCTACAGACTTAATGGCTCGATTTACGTGAATCAGGCCGCGCCGCAGCTTACCATGGATTCGCTTCCGTTCCCTTATTACTATATCGCACCGGATGACGATAAAATCGTATACTACGAGTCTTCAAGAGGCTGTCCTAGGCGGTGTGCTTACTGCCTCTCGTCCGTGGACAGGCATGTGCGTTCGCTTTCGATGGACAGAATTAAGGGGGATCTTAAGTATTTCCTTCTTAAAAAGGTGCCGCAGGTGAAGTTCATCGACAGGACCTTTAATTACGACAAAAAGAGAGCTTACGAGATTTTGTGCTTTATTGCGGACAACGACAACGGGGTGACAAATTTTCATTTCGAGATTTGCGCAGACCTTTTGGATGAGCCGCTGGTGCGACTCTTTACCGGGGCGCGCAAGGGGCTTTTCCAGCTGGAAATCGGCGTGCAGTCGACAAACCTTGAAACCCTTTCGGCGGTGAACCGTGCGACGCAGATTCGCGAGGTGCTGGTGAATATTCACAGAATCGCCGCAAGCGGGAATGCGGAGGTACATGCGGATATCATTGCAGGGCTTCCGTTTGAGGATTACACGTCGTTTGGCAAGACCTTTAATAATGTTTACAGGACCGGGCCTCAAAAGCTGCATATGGGCTTTCTGAAGCTCTTAAAGGGTACGCCTGTTCGCCGTGATGCCGAGAAATACGGCTATGTTTACAGAGAGTATGCACCTTACGAGGTGATTTCGAATAAATTCATTTCCGCAAAGGAGCTGGTGCGGCTCCACCAGATCGAAAAAATGCTCGATCTTTACTATAATCGAGGGGGCTTTGCGCACACCCTCGGGTTCCTTTCCGAAAGCTTTGAGGGGCCGTTTGCGATGTACGAGGAGCTGGCGGATTATTATTACTTAAAGGGCTACCAGCACGCAAACCAGAGCAAGGACAATATGTACCGCATATTAAACGGCTTTGCGGCGTACAAGGCTCGCCGTCTGCCGGATTTGGAAAGAGATGCTTTTGCGGAAAAGGCGCAGGAGCTTTTGCGCCGGGATATGAACGAAACGCTCAATTTCGACGCGGTTAAAAAGTTCGAAAAGAAAGGGTGGGAGATTTGAGACATCTTTCAAACAGATTAAATAAATATTTCGAACCGGCTCTGCGCATGTTCGTTTTCGATGAGCTTTCGACATCCGCGTTAAGTCGTATGGGTGTTGTGGATTTGCTCGGTAATGTGCCTGTGCCGCTCCAGGAAGGGGACATGAAAAAGATAGCCGAGGGCGAGGGCATCACCACCGCGCGGCTTGCGGTAAACATGTCTTACGTTATGGGATGTGCGCCGGATTTCAAATATGTGCCGGACTATGTCGCTTTTATGAAAAAGGTTTTTCGCAGCGGCATGTATGACGGTGTCTTAAAGGCAGGCGAGGCGGAAGCGGATGCGGGTGCGCTTGAAAGCGCATGCGTCTATTTTCGTGCGGCTCTTATGCTGCGTCCGGGCGAACTTTCGGCGATGTACGGCTATGCCATGATTTGCAGGGAACTGTATCTTGAGGCGGGAAAGGTAGAGGATGAAAATCCTCGCTATGCGGCGATGAGTGACGACGCCCGCAGCGAATACATAGGGCTTTTTAAAGCGGAGGCCTTGGAGCTTTTAGAGGCAATGACAATCGACTATCCGAATTTCGCCGATCCTTTCTATTATCTCGGATATGCTTATCTTAATATGGGCCTTTATATAAAGGCGGACCTGACCTTCAGGGATTTCTTGGAGATATCCACGGATTTCGAAAAGAAAGAGGATGCGAGGATGCGCAGGGAACAGCTTGAGGACCCTGTTTCGATTGAGCTGGGCATCAATGCCGTAACATTGGGGCACTTTGAAGAGGGGATTGGAATCCTAGAGGAGTATGTGGGCAGCGACCGTGCAAAGAAATGGTGGCCGATTCATTACTATCTCGGGCTCGCATACCTTCGTACAGGCGACACCGAGGCGGGAATTGCGTCATTAAAGGAGGCCTTAAAGCTTAATCCTTCGCACATTGATTCAATGGAGGAAATCATTTCGGCTTATCGCATGCTGGGCGATGATGTAAATACGGAGAAGTACGAAAAGAAGCTTGATATCATACGCGGCTATGCGGAGGATGACGCAAAGCAAAAATAAAAAATCGCGTCCAAAGTAGTTGACAGAGGGCCTGAGAAATGGTAATATATTTCTTGCGGTTGTCAATTCAGACGACTCATGTGGCGGTGTAGCTTAGTTGGCTAGAGCGTCCGGTTCATACCCGGAAGGTCGGTGGTTCGACTCCACTCGCCGCTACCATATTTGGGGGTTTAGCTCAGCTGGGAGAGCATCTGCCTTACAAGCAGGGGGTCATAGGTTCGAGCCCTATAACCCCCACCAATATGCGGTCCGGTAGTTCAGTTGGTTAGAATGCCAGCCTGTCACGCTGGAGGTCACCGGTTCGAGCCCGGTTCGGATCGCCATTTTTTATGGTGGGTGTCGTCAAGTGGTTAAGACCCAGGGTTGTGGCTCCTGTATACGTGGGTTCGAATCCCACCATCCACCCCATTTTCAAAGCACAAATCGGCATAGCCGATAACATAAAAAACGTTGGGGTATCGCCAAGCGGTAAGGCAACGGATTCTGATTCCGTCAGGCGCAGGTTCGAATCCTTCTACCCTAGCCAATTCTGCGACAGAGCCAAGTGGTAAGGCAAAGGTCTGCAAAACCTCTATTCCCCGGTTCAAATCCGGGTGTCGCCTCCAGTAAAAAACCTCGAAGCATTGCTTCGAGGTTTTTGGTATTTCGCCAAAGTTTTCTGTAAATTTGATTAAAGTTTTATAACTATTTGCCGATAAACAAAGTGAGATTGCTTTGAAAACGCAATTGGTATATAATGGTACAGTAAAATATATGTGCAAACGTATGAATTCAAGAGAAAGGGACTTCCGATGAAGAAAATACTGAAAATACTACTTATAATAATTCTGGCACTGATTCTGCTGCTGGGCGGACTTACGGCATTTCTGACAATCACAGAGTACAAGCCTGACGAAAAAGAGATGCTTGAGCCATACGGTGCAACCGAAAAGGCCGAAATCGACGAGGGCGATTCCATTTCGCTTCTTACCTACAACATCGGCTACGGCGGTCAGTCTGCAGACATGGACCTCGTATCTCAGGGCGGTCAGACCGTAAAGGCGGCTTCCGAGAGCCTTGTGAACAAGAACCTCGACGCTATGCGCCAGATTATGAAGATTGAAAACGCGGACATCCTGCTCCTTCAGCAGGTGGATATAAAGTCCACAAGAAGCTATGATGTGGATGAAGTGGCTTATCTCGAATCACTTTTCCCGGGCAATGCGACGTATGCGACGAACTACGTATGTAAGTTCATTCCGCTGCCGCTTAGTCAGCCTATGGGCAGTGTGAAGAGTGGGCTGCTTACCATAAATAAGTTCCCGATGACTGAGGCATCAAGAGATGCGCTCGTAGCGGGCTACTCCTGGCCGGCAAAGCTTTTCGAACCGAAGAACTGCCTTAGTGTACAGAGGGTGGCTCTCGGCACAGCCGAAAAGCCGGCAGAGGGCGAGCTTGTTATCATCAACCTCACGTTTGACTCCAAAGACGACGGTGCGGTAAAGATTGAACAGACCAAGGAGCTTGCTACATTCATGAAGGACGAATATGCCAAGGGCAACTATGTAATCGCCGGCGGCACGTTCAACCAGACCTTCCCGGGCGCTGACAACCTGAAGTATCCTGTAAGGAACACAGGCTACTTCATGCCGGGCATCGTGGAAGAGACACTGTTTGGCGAAGGGTGGACTTTCGCGTACGACGAAAGCACACCGACCGCCAGACTGATGAATCAGCCGTACAGCGAGTACGATCCGTACATGCAGCTTTACGTAATCGACGGTTTCATCACTTCCCCTAACGTAACGGTTACGAAGTGCTACACCATCGATACGGAGTTCAAATATTCCAGCCACAATCCTGTAAGGATTGACGCCTGCCTCGGCACGCCAAAGGCACAGCCGGTAGTGGCAGAGCCGCAATATGACGAAAACGGTAATGTCATCACACCGGCAGCGGTTACTGCACCTGCTGTAGTTCCGAACACCTACGTTTCCGAAGTTAAGATCGGCGAAGGCGTGCTCTCCACAACAGGCGAGGAAATCTACGGAACGAACTAAATCTCAAGGAATATTTAAAAGGCAACCGGTTAAGTCTGGTTGCCTTTTTTTGTCCCAACTGCCAAAAAGACCAACTTGCAACTTTCAGTATTTTATCGCATAATAGAGGGGTAGTATTATTTAGGGAAAGAGGTATTAAAATGGCTACAAAAAAAGAAAAGAAAGAAGAGCTCAAGCTCGAATACGAACGCAAGAACGGTTGGACTCTTGCAACAGATAAAGAAAAAAAGGCTATCTTTGATTTTGCCGACAAATACATGGACTTCCTCGACGCCGCAAAGACAGAGCGCGAGGCAGTAAAGACGACAGTAAAGATGCTTGAAAAGGCGGGCTTTGTTGATGTAAACACAAAGAAGACACTTGCAGCGGGAGACAAGGTTTACTTTGTAAACAAGGCAAAGAGCCTTTATGCCGCAATCATCGGTACCGAGTCGCTCGAAAACGGTATCAACCTCTGCGGAGCGCACATCGACTCACCGAGACTCGACTTAAAGCCGAATCCGCTCTACGAGGATGGTGAAATCGCACTTTTCAAGACTCATTACTACGGCGGTATCCGCAAGTATCAGTGGACTAC
>JAEEGU010000062.1 GCA_016280485.1 Bacillota bacterium
ACGATGCCGTGGAAAACCCTTACACCGGAAACCTTCAGTCAATCGTGACAGGCGAGGAGCTTTTTGTTTAGTGTGAGAGGGATTTTTTCCAAAACTCAAATTTTTAACGACATTTGGAAAGTTTCCTTCTCCGAGATAGCATTTAAACCCCATGAAAATCCTAGTAATCTGCCAATACTACAAACCGGAACCGTTCCGCATATCCGACATCTGTGAAGAACTGGCGCGCCGCGGCCACGAAGTGACCGTGCTGACGGGCGTGCCAAACTACCCGATGGGCCAAATTTACGAAGGCTACCGCCACGGCGAGCACCGCTGCGAGACCGTGGAAGGCGTGGAAGTCCGCCGCTGCTTCACTATCGGCAGGCGCCACGGGGCCCTCTGGCGTTTTTTGAATTACTACAGCTTCGCGATTTCGTCAAAGCGCGCAGCCGCAAGGCCCGACTTTGGGCCGGCAAGTGGCGGCGATTTTGATGTGGTTCTGGTGAACCAGCTCTCGCCGGTGATGATGGCGGAAGCCGGCATCGCCTACGCGCGGAAGCACAAGGCGCCGCTTATGATGTACTGTCTCGACCTCTGGCCGGAAAGTCTCTGCGCCGGCGGCATTGCGAAGGGCTCGTTGGTGTACCGCCTGTTCCACCGGATTTCGGGAAGGATTTATCGCGCATGCGACCGCATTCTCATGACCTCGCGCGGCTTTGAAAAATACCTGACAGAGGAGTTTGGTATCGCGCCGGAGAGACTGGGGTACCTGCCGCAGTACGCGGAGGAGCTGTTTAGTAAGGCTGCGGGGAGCACGCAACCTGTGGCGGCTGCAGATGCAGAGGGAGATTGCGCGGAAAAAGGAGAATCAACCGCGGCTGAAAATGATAACGCCAGTTCAAGAATAATTAAAAACAGTGATTTGCGAAACGAAAACAGCAAGATTTTAAATCTGGTCTTCGCCGGAAACATCGGCGCAGCACAGCGCGTGGACTTAATTGTCCGTGCTGCGGCAATAATAGAAAAAAAGGGGCTTTCTATTCGCTGGCACATAGTTGGCGACGGTTCGGAGCTCGAAGCCTGCAAGGAACTGGCGGCTGACCTCGGCGTGGAGAGCGTGATCTTCCACGGACGTCACCCTGTCGAAGAGATGCCGAAGTTCTACAGCATGGCCGATGCAATGCTGCTGACACTTGACGATGACGAGGTAATCTCGTATACCCTGCCGGGCAAAATCCAGTCCTATATGGCGGCGGGGAAACCTGTAATTGCCTCTGCAAACGGCGAGACGCCGAGAGTTATTGAGGATGCGCATTGCGGCCTTTGTGCTGCTGCCGGATCTGCAGAAGCCCTGGCGGATGCAGTCGAGCGCTTTGCATCCCTACCTGAAAGCGAAAGACTCGAAATGGGCAAAAAATCCCGAAAATACTACGAAGAGCATTTCTCGCGGGCTGTATTTATGAACGTCCTTGAGAGGGAACTCAAGCAAATTATTTCATTATTTAAATAAATTTATGGTCTGTGGAGAGAAAATCTCATTTCAGACCATAAAAATGACAAAACGGCGAAAATATGTACAACAGATTCTTAAAAAGATTAATAGATTTTATCCTGGCGCTGTGCGGGATTATTGTGCTCGCGATACCGATGTTGGTGCTTGCAATCGTTGTAAAATGCGACAGCAAGGGGCCGGTGCTCTTCCGCCAAAAGCGCATCGGCGCGGGCAAAAAGACCTTCATGATGCCGAAATTCCGCTCGATGTACACAGAAACGCCGGCGGAAATGCCGACGCATATGTTAAACGACCCGGCGCGCTGGATTACAAAGAGCGGCGCGTTCATGCGCAAGACCTCGCTCGACGAGCTGCCACAGCTCTTCTCGATTCTTAAGGGCGACATGGCGGTTATCGGGCCGCGTCCTGCACTGTGGAACCAGGACGACCTCATCGCCGAACGCGACAAGTATGGCGCAAACGACATCAGACCGGGTCTCACCGGCTGGGCACAGATCAACGGCCGCGACGAACTGGAAATCGCTGACAAGGCGGCACTCGACGGAGAGTACGCGCAGTGCCTCGCATCAGGCGGCTTCAAAGCCTTCGCCATGGACTGCAGGTGTTTCCTGGGAACGATTGCATCGGTGCTAAAGCACGAAGGTGTGGTCGAAGGTGGCACCGGAGCAAAAAAATAGAATTTGTCAAAAGCGATTGACAAATTCTAGGTTTGCGCTTTATATATAATTAAGTTAGCAAGAAGCTACAGGAATGTGGCTTGCTAGAATTGGGTTATAGAACCCCACTCTAAGCCGAATCAAGAGTGGGGTTCGTTTTTTTATGCCTCAATCTCCGCGTGCTTCTTCTGCCAGATATTAACCGCAATACCCATGCCGAGCATTGTGTAGAACAGCGGCATTACAGATACTGTCGAGTCGTCGACAAGACCTGTGAATACAAAGCCCGTAATACCGAGCGCGATGCCGATTCCGACGATATCCATAAAGCTCATGTCGCGGAAATCCTTTCTGATATAGATTCCCACGCTCTGCACGATGTAGTAGAAATACAGTGCCAAAAGTGCGAGTACCGAGATTCCGCCGGTGCCGACCCATGCACCCATGTACATGCAGTGCGGCTTGTCGACGATGATATCAATGGCTTTCGTAAAAACAACGGAATTATATTTGCCCACATAGTCGTTGTGCGGGAAGTAGATGCAGTAAGTATCCGCGCCGTGACCAATCAGCGTGGTCTCCTTCATCATCGGGAAGGTCCTCGACCAGATGTATCCACGGCCCGAACCGAACTCAGGGTTGTTCTCAAAGCCAAACGCAGGAACCGAATCGAGCTCCACGAGCGTTCCGAGACCGTTCAGATAGTAAACGCCGTTATCTGTGAGCTTGAAGTTCCAGTCGTGCTCGTTATTATCCATCGAGAAAATGACATACATTTCGTTGTTCTGGTCAACCGCAAGCGTGAACGTGCAGTTTGTAAGCGCCGGATCCGCGAAGGTGTATCTGCCTGCCTGATCCGTTGTCACGAGCGTCATTTCGTTGCCCTGTGCATCCGCGCAGTACACTCCGCCGCCTTCCTCAGGTGCGATTATGTCAAACGTCTTGCCATCCATTCCAATGTGAATGGTGAAGCCGTCAGTATCGAAGTAATCCAAGCGGTGTTCTGTCACAACCGTGCCGTCACTCGCAGCGTCTGCAGCTTCTGAGGCAGCACCGTCTGTGTCAGCCGCGTCGCCTTTAGCTTCTGCCGCAGCAGCATCGTCGACTGCGAAGCTCTCGACGTCAGCCGTCTCCGCCGAAACCTTTGTCGTGAGGTCGCCGAAGACTATGCCAAGTTCTGCCGTCCAGCGATCCACCGTCATCGCACCGATGCAGGCTGTGATGAGGAGAAGCACTACGACAGGCTTCCACCAGCGAAGAATCTTCTTGTTCAGCACGATGAATGCGAGAAGCACTACAACCGCCATACCGAAGAAACCACCGGACGATGCCGCTCCGATCAGGTTGAAGAGAAGCAGTGCGAAGAGCGCGCCCCACACGAGCGGCTTCCACTTTGCGTCGGTCTTGATGCGCTCAATGCTACGGATGAAGAGCAGCCCCACGATTGGGATGAGCAGCGTCAGGTAGAACGATACGTAGTTGATATTATAAACCGTCTGGTAAATCTGGCGGTCCTGGAAGGTGAAGCTCAGGATCTGTTCGCCGCGCGATGCCGCCTCGTCGATGAGCTCGTTGAGCGTCTGGCCGCTTTCGGTCACGATGTTCGGCGTGATGAGCTTTTGCCCGAGCGGCGTCCTGAAGAAGTCGTGGTCGGCTGCCTGCGTGATACCGAGGATGCCGAGGATGGTGCTCGAGATGAAAATCGGGTAGAGTAGCCACTTGACGTTCTTTTCGGTGTTGACGAAGTTGATGACCATGAAGAGCATCAGCATGTAAGCGAGAAGCGCCGCGGTGCCCTCGAAACGGTCAACATAGCCCCACCAGGAAAATTCCTTGTAATCCGAGAGGATGTAGGAAATTATTACGAAAACTGAGTAGATGAGCATCGGGATGTACACGAAGCTCTTTTTAATTGCGAAGCTTTGCGTCACGAACCGGTAACCGATGAACGCGATTGCCAGGCACGCGCAAATCATGATGCACACGAGCTTGCAGTGCGAGAAGAAATCGCTCTGGCTGTCGCTGCCGCCCGACCAGTAGAACTGCGCCATCGGACGCGTGTAGCTGTACATGTGGACAAGCATTATTGTGATGGCGCCAAAGACGATCATCGGAATCATCTGGAACCAGTGCACGTCTTCGGTCAGTGACGGTGCGTAAGACATCGACCACCAGTAGCCCTTTGCGTTAGTCGCAGGCTTTGCGGCTGCCGAGCTACCTGCGCCGGAGCTGCCCTTTGCGGCTACCCCGCCGGCCCCGCCCGACGCTGCCTTTTCGGCGCGTGCGGCCTTTGCCTCCTGCGAGGACTGTGCCACCTTTACCTCTTTTGAACTTTTTTTATTCGCCATATCGGCTTACCTCCGTTAGCGGGCAGTGTCTGCCCGAGATTTACATACATAGTCATTTTACTACAACAAGCCCAAAAAAACAAGGCGAAATCGCCGTGCGGTAAAAAGAGAATTCACAGAAAGTTGTTGACAAATCAGAGGCTTGCGCTCTATAATGAAGTCAGAAAGAAGCTACAGGAGTGTGGCTTGCTAAAATGAGGTATGAGAACCCCACTCTATGGCCAAGTTAAGAGTGGGGTTCGTCTATTTCTTCGGCTTTATAGTGACAGCCAGTGTTGCAATCTGCAGCACCAGTGTCAAAGCCTCGTAAAAGGACGTTGCAATCTCCTTTCCCAATACCGCAAAGAAAGGTTATGCATAGGCATCACACTCCTTTGGTATTGAAAATTTTGAATAGCAAGCCACTCTTTATCCTGTAGCCCTAATGATATGATAACATAAAAAATTCGCAAAGTCAAACAAATGTTTGCCTTTGCGAATTTTTGTTTTCGTATCAGAGATTGTCCTTGAGTGCCGACAGGTAGCCCAAAAGGCGGCTCTGCGCGAGCTTGTCGAGCTTCCTGTATTCAAGTAGGAGCTCGTACTCTTCGTCCTTTTTATAAACCGTCAGGTAGTTATTGTTTAAATTTTCGTTAGTCTCTGTTCCGGAAATTAAATAAAATGGATCAACCTCCAGAACATCACAAATTACTTTGAGCTTGTCAATTCCGGGATTTTGCTTTTTCGTCTTCCAACTGCTCATTGTGCTTTGCGGGATTCCGGTTTTCTCTGAAAACGCTTTTTGCGTCATTCCTTTTTCGTGTATAAGTTCAAGAACTCTTTCTCCTATAGTCATAATGAGGCCTTTCTTTATGCGAGATGCTCGCGATTCGATAATACATACATTTTACACTACCGCGTGGGTAATTTAAATATATTATGATAAAAAATATTGACAAAGCGAATAGTTCGTGATAACATTTGCATAAGCGAATGATTCGACATATCGAATCGGCAAAAGCCAAAGTACGAACTCTAAATAAATAAAGGAGGAAACTTAAATGTCGGAAAAAATGTTAGTGACACAGGCTCTTGATGAAAGAGATCTGCTGGTTAAAAAGATTGGAGATAAAATCGAAAAAGCTTCGTTCACTGATGTGAAAAAGCACAATGAAGAAAATGTAGCAGATGGACGAATTAGCGAGGCTGAATATCGAAAGGACGCAGAGCGCGCATTCCAGCAGATTATGGATTTGATTCAGCGCTTTCAGAAAATCGATGCGGCAATCGTGGCCTCGAATGCGGCAACCGTAATAAGCACAAGCTTCGGCGATTATACCGTTGCTGCAGCAATTTCACTGCGAGCGAGGTTGCGCACCGAAAGCACATATGAAGACGAAGCTGATTTTGAGAAAATGCTCTTTAGAAAAATGAGTCGCGAGCTAGAGGATAGGCTTATGCTTATGGAAAACAAAAATAAGCAGCTGGAAGCTACGGCAGCGGAGATGCGTTTGAGCATACTCGGCAAGGATTCAAAGGCGAAGGACGAAAAGCCGCTGGAGGTTGTTGAGACTTATGTGAAGGAAAACACGACCGAACTGGTTGACCCGTTGGACGCGAAAAAGAAGATTGAGGAGATTCGCGAGAGGAGAGCGCTTTTGCTCTCAGAAATAGACACGAAAATCAAAGTCTCTAATGCGACAACCTTCATAGAAATATAATAGTTGAATTGCCTGCAGCACGAAAACTCAAACTCGGCTCCCTGGGCAGCGGGGATAAGCTGCCGCAGAAAACAGCGGGATTCCGAAGTAGCTCATAGGTAGAGCATACGGTTTGTTACCGTACGATGAAGGTTCAAATCCTTTCTTTGGTGCGCATCCCTCCAGACGCATGTTATCTGTTTTTGGTTCTAAATCTTATGTGACCTGTAGTCTGTAGTTGTTTTGGATATGAACGGTTAAAGGTGACATATAAACTTTTACGCAGGCATAGCGATATGCTGAAATCCATGATCATGGTTTTGCGTGCTGGCCGATTGGCGCGGAGTTTCCACATGGCTGTGCTGTAGGCAAATTTAAGGATTCTGTCAAAAGGCTTTGATAAATCCGATATATGGCCCTGCTCTCTGAATAAAAGAGAGTGGGGCCATCATTATGTGTTGATAAAAGCGGCAAAAAGTGATTATCTAATCTTGCCCCGCAGGGCAAAAAAGGTTATAATTAGATAGCCGTATGGCCCGGCTGCGAGCCATGACCCACCTATTGAGATAAAACAACGGAAAGGAGCCCCCTTCGTGAAGAGGAACGACACACCGGAAATCCGGTTTGGCGGCGACAAAATCGGCGTCCGCCAGGGCCTCAGCGAAATGATTAGAAACAGCCACCTAAGCGGAGTAAAGAAGCAGGTGGTTCTTTCTGCTGTCCTTATAAACATCTTCTTCATCGGCGTAATTTCCATTTACTATATGCTGCTGTACACGGAAACCCAGGGGGACATCCTCAAAACCGGCAAGCTGGGCGCGGTGACGGCGGCTTCACAGGTCGAGCAATACATTTCGACCGGTATTAACACCATCAACCTGGCGAGCCATACCGTCGAAAATATGATAAGCGAGGGGCGCACTTCCTCGGAAATCGTTGACTTCCTGCTGAATCAGTCCGTTGCCATCACAAACATCACCGACGGCGAGAGCCCCGGCCTTTATGGCTACATGAACGACGAGTACCTCGACGGCACGAACACCGGCTGGGACCCGGGCGAGGACTACGATCCGACGGTGAGACCTTGGTACACCCAGGCGGCTGCCGGGGGCGGCGAAGTTGCAGTAGTCGACCCATACCTCGATTTGGACTCAAACACAATCATGATTGCGCTCTCGAAAATGCTTAGCGACGGCAAGAGCGTCGTTGCGATGGACTTCTCGATGGAAAAGCTCCAGAAGATGACCGAAGAAGTCGCGCGGGACGATGAAAGCGACATGGAAGTCGTACTGACCGCCACTTACAAGGTCATCGCCCACTCCGACAAGGAAGAGGTGGGCAAGGACTACTCGCAGGGCGGGCGCACCTTTGGCCGCATGCTCGTGAAGGAGCTGCAGTCGGCCGCTTCGGACGCCTTCGAGATGAACTACGACGGCAAGGAGTACATGGTCTACGTGGAGCACGTCGCAAGCGACTGGCTGTGCCTGTCGGTGACCGACTACACGAGGGAGAACCTCCGCCTGAACGCGCTGTTCATCCTGACGGTGCTGGCAATCACGTTCTCCGTCTGCATTCTGGCAGTCATGATAAGCGGCTCGATCCGCAAGGACCAGACGGCAGAAGAGCTCGCGAAAAACCTCTCCACGGCCGAAAGCGTTGCCTTTAGCGACAACCTGACCGGCGTCGGCAGCAAGGCGGCTTATGTGCGGCTTGCCGAAAACATCGAGCGCGGCTTCGCCGAAGGCAAGACGGCGGTTGCCGTCGTGATGGTGGACGCGAACAACCTCAAGCTGATTAACGACCAATACGGCCACGAGGCAGGCGACAAGTACCTGCGCGGCTGCTGCAAGGTCATTTGCGATATATACAAGCACTCGCCGGTGTTCAGAATCGGCGGCGACGAGTTCGTGGCCGTGCTGACGGGCGAGGACTACGAAAACCGCGAGGCGCTCAAGACCGAAATCAAGGAAGAGTTCCGCACCGACTACTCGCAGAGCGGCAGACCGGAGTGGGAGCGCTACTCCGCCGCGGTGGGCATGTCCGAGTTTAAGTCGGGCGACACCTGCCTCGAGGACATCCTAAAGCGCGCCGATCGCGAAATGTACGAGGACAAGGCCGAGTTTAAGCGCGGGCATACCTCAGATAAAGCGTAAAAAATGTGATAATATGCGATAATATGACTAGGAGCGCAGTGACTCGCTCCCTAGTCATATTTTTTGTTGCGGGCATCCGGATTTTTCGAAGGAAAAGCAGGGATTTGTGACTAAGAGTGCAGTGACTCGCTCCTTAGTCATATTTTTGTTGCGGGCATCCGGATTTTTCGGAGAAAAACGCTGAGATTTGTGACTAGGAGCGCAGTGACTCGCTCCCTAGTCACAAGTCTGCGATTTAAGGCCCGCCCCACCGGCAAAACTCACATCTCAATGGTACACGCCGCTTGACAAACTAACATCATAATGTTACAATTAGACCGACGAGACCAACGAAACCACAAAGGAGCAATGCCATGATTATCTATCACGGATCCAAAAACATCATAGAAAAACCTGAATACGGCAAAGGCAAGCCATATAACGACTATGGTCGTGGCTTTTACTGCACGGAATTCCCGGAGCTTGCCAAGGAGTGGGCTTGTGATGACGAAGGCGGCGGGTACGCAAACAAATACGAGCTCGACCTCACAGGGCTGAAAACACTTGACCTAAACGGAAAAGACTTTTGCATACTTCATTGGATCTCCATTTTGCTAAGCAACCGCAGATTCACGCTCGACAACGACCTCGCAGCGCAGGCAAGGACCTATATTTTGAAAAACTTTCCGGTGAGCACCGAAGGCATTGACATCATCAAGGGCTATCGCGCGGACGACTCATATTTCTCTTATGCCCGGGATTTTTTGCAGAACACGATTTCCGTAAAGCGCCTTTCACAGGTTATGAAGCTTGGGAATCTCGGCAATCAAATTGTTCTGATTTCACCGAAAGCCTTTGAAAACATACATTTCCTTGGGTATGAAGAAGCACCGCAGGAAACCCACTTGCCGCTCCGAAAGAAGAGAGATGAACTTGCAAGGGTTGCCTATTTAACAAATAGGCAAGGAATTGAGTTTTCCACTGACGATCTTTATATGATTGACATTATCAGAAACGGGGTGAATGCTGATGATCCACGCTTACAATGAGATGTACCTTCCGGGAGTTATGAAGAATATTGCCGCGCTGACGGATATGGCAATCAACGCAGAAGGACTCGACGCAGACGAGTTCGGGCAAGCGTTTGCCAAGTCTTCCGTGGCTGCAAAAATCGAGCGGGCCATTCCGGATATGCTCGCGGGCAAATCGGCGACCGAAATGCTTGCGCTAATCCTAAAAAAAGAGGTCGACTATACGAATGTTCCCATGGACCGCACCCCCGAATACTGGGCGGGGTGGATATTGGCAA
>JAEEGU010000007.1 GCA_016280485.1 Bacillota bacterium
CACACCGCCCGAGGTGCAAACCGCCATGTAATGAACTCTTTCCTTGCCCTTCGATTTTGTGGAAACTACCAACGTGTACAAGGTCAAGGAGGCATACATCAAAACCTGCGCATACATTAAAACCTGTCTGCCGGCGGTCGCTACATATACCATTCCCTCCGCAAAGTAAAAGATGGTCGGATTGAAGAAATTAGTAATCAGGTTTATTATGACAAAACCAAAAATCAGCCATCCCTCGGTCATGAGTATGTTGGCACGGATCCCTCGTTCTCCCAGGAATGCAACCACGAATCTTGTCCAAAGCAATACCGAAAGTGCCATAGCCGCAAAAAACAGACACGTATCCGCATATGCGATGATAAAATGATCTGACTCTATTGCAAAGCCCCATGTGAAATCGGAGATGTAGAAGAGCAAGAGCGCCTGCAAAAAATGATTGTAGTGGCGACTCGGTGCCGCCTGATTGCCCTTCCCACCGTTTTTCAAAATGTCGTAGTTAATTATGACGTGATGAATCACCGCCAAAATACCAAAACTCGCGTAATACATTTTTCAGCCTAACACTTTCAAATTCTGCAGCTATTTCTTCGCGATGACGCGGAAGCTGCAACGTAGCTCGACTCCGGCACTTTCGTCGGTAGCCTTCCAATTCTTTTCTATTTTTTCAGTCAGCACCTTTACCTCCGCCGCACCGATATTACCCGCCAAAATGAGGAAACAACTTCTTTGACCGTAAGTCATCACATTACCCGGTGTCAAAGAATTTTTAAGGATTCCCTCGAAGCGATATACTGCCGAGGAAAAATCGATTTTCGCTCCGTCAGTCTTTTTGATAAGCCTAAACATAATCAAAAATGCATCTGTTCCGGAGCTTGCGGTATATCGCGCAAGATATCTGTAAACGACGCCGAAATCCTCGGTACCCACGTTCATAACATCCTTTGCGAGACCTCTTTCCTCGAAAAGTATCATCATGTGATTTATGTCATTATCGACGACCTTGCCGCCCGAGAATGAATTACCGCCCCGGTAAATGCAGTAGCCGTGACGACCGTTCTGCTTTACGCGGTAAAGCGCCTCGTCGGCATTTTTGAAAAGCGCGTCATACTCGGCACCCTCTTTCGGAATATCAGCCGCACCGACGGAAACACCTATGGGAACATCGAAATCATCTCCCATTATCTCTTGGCAGCGCTCTTTGAGCTGCCTGTTTATATTCTCGGTGAAAACCGCGAAGACCTTTTCCTCGGCTTTCCCTTTAAATCCCACAATAAACTCGTCACCGCCGATGCGCGCCAAAACATCGCCGTTTCTTGTGCGGCCTCGCAGTATATCCGCAAAAGTAATCAGCACCTCGTCACCGTACGCATGGCCGTAGAGGTCGTTTACTAGCTTGAAATTATCGAGATCGAGCAGCAGAAACTCACCGTCCCCCTCCTTGCAGAAAGGAATCAGATATTTTTCCGCACCAATCTTGTTATAAAGACCCGTTAGCGGATCTGTCTGCGCCAGCCTTTCGTTTTCCTTGGCAAACTTTATGAGCTTGCCTGCCGCATTCATGGTTGTGTAGGATTTGTCCTGAATGTCGAGCTGCTCCGCCAGACTCTCGGCGTTCTTTTGCTCGTGGCATTCGTTAAGGAGCCTGGAATAGCGAAGCGTCTGTCCCTGGTCGCCGATGGCATCGTAGTATTTGCACTTAATTCTGCATTCGGCGATTTTATCGTTTATGAGATTGGTCTTGCCTGCATAAAGCTCAAGGAACCCAATAAAGGCCAGTGCCCTGTCGTAATCTCCGAGCTCAATCAGCATTTCGGCAAGTCTCTCGTAGTCTGTGCCGTATTCGTGTATGCCGACTCCTGCTGCCCCTTCGGAAAGTGCGATGTCGGAATATTCGTTGCCCTGGTGCATATCGCCCATGCGGTAACCGATTGCCGCCATGCGCAGCTTGTATCGGTCGGGCTCGTTCACGCGACCGCCCACCTTGTCCATTATGTACTTCATAGCCCGGGTGTTCCTGAGGGAATCCTCGTAGCGTCCCGCGCTTTCGTAGTATTCGGAAAGGTTTCCGTAAACGGAGAACGCCAGCCTGTAATTGTCCTCTTTCAGCCTTTCGTCATCGCCCGTCTTTTCGCTTTGAATTTCCTTTTGACTCTTTTCACCGAATCTGATGGCTTTCTTTAAGTCACCCATGCGGTAGTAATTCTCCGCAATGTTGCAGTATAAAGTCTTTTTCTTGATTGAAAGTCCCGCATGTTTATCTAAGATGTCGGAGAGCTTGTGATAATATTCCGCAGCCAAAAGATAGGCCCCGGTCATTGTATAGTAAACCGCCAAAAGATTGCACGACCTAGCCGTCATATCGTGGTCTTCCATCTCGGAAAACAACGAAAAGGCTTTAAGCGCATGCGAAAGAACGGTCTTGCGATGACCGGTCGAAAAGAGTGTAAATCCAAGCCAGTAGTCTGCTGAGGCTATTGTGTACAGGTCTTTTTTCTCATTACCCTCTTTAAGCTTTGCCTTGAGGCGATTCTCCACATTTGGGAGATTCTCTCTAAAATTATCGGTAATCCGTTCAAAAGCCTGCTTTATGTCAATGTAAGGGTTTTCAGCCTTTTCCATCCTCAAGGGTCTCCTGTTATTAAAACGCTAATCTGTTACCCTATATTTTACTTATTCAACAATAATCAGTCAATGCTTTTCACTCTGTCAGCCAAAATAATAAGGCCGCCTTCAAGGCGACCTCTTTCTCTGTCCCGGCTATCTGCCGAATGGAGGCATGTTATCTAATCTTTTACAACCTCTGATTTTGCTTTCGGGAGAGCACTGCATAAAGAATCGCTCCCGCAATTATGAGGCAGGCGCTTAAAACCATTGCCTGCTTAAAAGGTCCTATCATCAGGCTGTCCGTTCTAAGCGACTCCACGCAAAATCTTTCAGCCGAGTAGAGCATCAGGTAAAGGCAAAAGATCTGCCCTGAAAAGCGCCTTTTCTTCGCAATGAAGGAAAGCAGAAAAAACAGCATAAGGCACCAGAGCGACTCATAGAGAAAGGTTGCATGGTAATTCACGCCGTCAATCAGGACCGA
This sequence comes from Bacillota bacterium, assembly GCA_016280485.1. Taxonomy (GTDB): domain Bacteria; phylum Bacillota; class Clostridia; order Peptostreptococcales; family Anaerovoracaceae; genus UBA3871. Next base: position 3,086 of record JAEEGU010000007.1, read on the forward strand.
AACCGGTAAATCCGTCTCGCAGCCATGGGCTTCTTCATTAAAGAAGTTGCCCCAGCGGCCTATCGCCTGCCCCAGCGCAATGCAAGGAACTGCGAGATCCAGCCCGTCAAGTATGTTAATCCTTTTGTGCCTGCACACAAGCCAGGCCGAAAGGAACGCAAAAATCAACCCGCCGTGTATGGCGAGGCCGCCTTCTCTTATGTTAAGTATGGCGGAAAGGTCGCCTGCGTAGCTGTCCCAGTGGAACGCCACATAGTAAAGGCGCAAGCCTATAACCGCAGCCGGAATTGCGATAAGAAGAATGTCCAGTAGGTCATCACCCTTGATTCCGTATTTTTCACTCCTCCTGTAGCCGATTCCGGCAGCCAAAAGTGTTGCGAGCGCAATCATAACGCCGTACCAGCGCACCTCAATCGGTCCGAGTGTAAATGCAATTGGGTCCGGTGCAATCAAATGCATGGCGGTCTCCTTTCCGAAAATTTGCTACCAAATATTATAGCAAATTTCGTGCACATTTTCACTAAAAACGAAACTTTTGTGGTATTATATTTACATACAGAAAAATGAGGTTATGGGAGGTTTGAAATGAAGCCATTAAACAAATATTTCGATCACACACTTTTAAAGGCCGAAGCGAGCACAGAGGACATCAAAAAGCTCTGCGCCGAGGCAAAGGAATACGATTTTTACTCGGTTTGCGTAAACGGCTGCTATGTTGAGCTCGCCGCAAATGAGCTCAAGGGCACCGATGTAAAGGTTGCCGCAGTCATCGGCTTCCCTTTAGGCGCAATGAGCATGGAAGCAAAAATCTACGAGACAACCGACGTTTGTGCCAAGGGCGCACTCGAGGTTGACATGGTGCTGAACGTTGGTGCCCTCAAGGAAGGCCGCTACGACTACGTTCGCGACGAGATTGCCGCATGCGTTGCCGCTGCCGACGAGTTTGACGCAGATGTAAAGGTAATCCTCGAGACCTGCTATCTCTCGGACGAGCAGATTGTAAAGGCTTGCGAGCTTGCTGTCGAGGCGGGCGCAGAGTTTGTGAAGACTTCCACAGGCTTTGGCACAGGCGGCGCGACGGTTCACCACGTTGAGCTTATGAGAAAGACTGTAGGCAATCTGGCGCAGGTAAAGGCTTCCGGCGGTATCCGCGATTACGAGACCTGCATGGCTATGATAAATGCGGGCGCGGACAGAATCGGCGCATCGGCTTCGATTGCAATTTTGAAGTCGCAAAAATAAAAAATAAGATAAGCGGAAGGTTGAATAAGAATTGAACCACACTGAGAAAAAGACCGTTTTGTATAAAAACGCGAAAATCTTCACCTCCGACCGCGAAAACCTCTGGGCAGACGCCATGATTGTGACAGGCGGCAGGGTTAAATGGGTCGGATACGAAAAGAATATTAAAGGTGTTTCCGAGGCGGCGAGCCTCGCTGAAACCGCAGAAATTATCGACCTGGGCGGACGTACAGTCCTCCCGGGTTTTGTTGATGCTCACATGCACCCGATTATGCTGGCGGATTACAGCACCATGATAAGTGCTCTGCCGCCGGAGGTTAATTCCATCGCAGAGCTTACCGCAAAGATTGCCGAGCGTAGTAACGCCATGACCGCCGAGGAAGCGGCTCGCGCCGAAAGGGGCGAGCTTTGGATACGGGCCTGGGGCTACGACGAGGGCAAGTTTGCGGAGCACAGGGCGCCAAATCGGTACGATTTGGACGCGGGCGCGAGCGACGCGCCGGTGCTGGTGCACCGGACCTGTGCTCACGTAATATGCGTGAACTCCAAGGCGCTTGAGCTTGCAGGAATTACGGCCGACACGCCCGACCCGGATGGCGGTCAGATTGACCGCGACGAAAACGGAGAGCCGACAGGGGTACTCCGCGAAACCGCAAAGAACCTGATCGAGCCTTTCCTTCCTGTACCGTCGCATGACGAGCTGGTGCAGCAGATTGTAGATCTGGGAAAAATCCTTGAAAAGCAAGGCGTGGTGGCGGTTGCCGATATGGGGCTTTTTGATGCGAGCGACACTTATGCGCTCCTTTCGGATGCCGCAAAGGCGGGCTTTGCCCAGCGCGCAGCCGTATATTATATGTGGCATTATTTTCTTGATAATCCGCCTGTGGTGACTGAGGAAATGAAGGACCACGACAAACAAATCTATGTCGCAGGTGTAAAGACCGTCGGAGACGGCAGCATATCAGGCCGCACGGCTTGGCTTTACGAGCCGTACCTTGGCGGTGGCAAAGATGATTGCGGTATCTGTGTTTGCAGCGACGAGGTGCTCGAAAGCGCCATTGCCTTTGCGAAAAAGCACGGCATACAGCTTTCCATGCATGCAATGGGCGGCCAAGCAATCGACCGCATCATTCGCCGCGCCGAAAACGAAAAGAAATGGACCAATGTCGAAACATGGCCGCACCTCCGGCTCGAGCACTTAACCGAGCCTACGGAATATTCTATAGACGAAGCAATAAAAAAGGGCTACGCCTTTGTGACGCAGCCGATATTCCAGTATTCGGAGATTGAGTCTTATCTTAAAAATATGGGGCTCGAAAGGACGTGCCGAGATTATCCGATCCGCACGATGCTGGAAAGGGGCGTAACCTTAGCCCTTTCAACCGACGCGCCGGCAACAAGCTGGGCGACTCCGTCTGACCCACTGCCAAACATAAAGGCGGCGGTAACGCGTATAGCTTATGACGGAACGGACTACAGCAAAGGCGAGCGTGATGAGCGCCTCACCGTGGAGGAAGCAATCTACCTCTACACCCGCGCAGGCGCATTAATCCTCGGTATGAACGACAGCGGTTGGCTGCATCCGGGTGCGCGCGCAGATTTCCTGGTCCTGTCGGACGACATATTTACAATCGATCCGATGAGAATCGACGAGATCAAGATTGAGACTCATTTGGAAGCTTTTTTATACCACTTATATAGTTCGCCCAAGCATCGCAAAGATGCTGCTCGCTCTCAAGATAGTTCGTCAAAATCTGCTCCGTGCTGAGCGTCATCTTTTCATAGGATGAAATCACACTCTCGGTGCCTTCGCGAGTCTTCTCAAAAGAGTATTGAACTATAAAGAAAAATATCAGGCATATAACCAACAGATTTGTAATTATTACAATTACCTTTTTCACAGAATTACCTCTCTATTAATACTGTGTCATCTCCCATTTCTTTGTTTCAAAGAAATGGTCAACAGCCTCGGTAATCTCCTCCTTGCTGAGGGACTTCAAAAGGTAGCCCTGAGGTCTTAAAGACATAACACGCATTACACTCTCCTTGTCGGATTTACCGGTAAGGAAGATAATCGGAATCTCCTTTGCGTTGTGCTCACTGCGGATCATTTCCATGACCTGAGGTCCCGGAGTAATCGGCATATCGTAATCGAGCAAAATCAGATCCGGTTTGTGGTTCGCAATGTAGGTAATCGCCTGCATACCGGAACGCGCCACTGTGATGTAATATTTCATCGACAGCCATTCCTTCATCATCTTCAAGAATGACACATCGTCATCCACGAGAAGGATATTCTTTCCCTTGCGTCTTTCCTCGTCCGCCATGCAGATTTTAACAAGCTCCGACATAAGTGCCTTCATATCGAAAGGTCTCTCGAACTCGCGTGCTACCTGATGGTCCGGAATGGCATTGCGGATTTCCGTAATCTCCTTCATGTAGCCCACAATGATGACCTGCTTGTCGTCCTCGATGCAGGTGTCCTTTAGATAAAATAACACATCCTGCGCCCCGAAAACGAAGTCTCCCGCATAGATCAAATAGATTGAAGTGTCGTCCCTTTCCTGTCCGATGGCTTCAATCGTCGGAGGAACTATCTTTGCCTCAAATCCGCTCGTTTCAAGGTTTTTTACCAGTGCGTCCGTCATAAAAACTGCGCCCTTGCTGATAATTGTTATCTTTGCCATTTCAGTCTCCTCTGTCTTTTATTTTCTTTCGCTGATTATCTTTTCGATTTCCTCGTAATTGATTTGGTCCGCCGCCTTGAGAAGCGCACGAACGCGCTCCCTTTCGCCCTCCGGCACTCTGTACTGCCCGAGGCTTTCCACTATCTGAAGCGCGCTGTCGTAATCCGCCACCGACACAAACTCGCCAATCGCCGTGAACGCCTCATTAAGCTCCTCTTCTCCGATTTCCGGTAAGTCTTCATCGGATAAGTCCGCCTCTCCGTCGCCAAGCGCGTAAGTCAGCTCCTCTCCGATGGCGCGATACCTTTCAAGAAGGCCCGGCACCGCCTCTTTCAGCCTTGCGCTGTCACCGGCATTGCCTGCGTTCTCCAGCTCTTCCGCCAAATCGCCAAGCTCGAGCGCGCCGATAACACGAGAAGTACTCTTTAACGCATGAATCTTTATTGTAGCATTCTTTATGTCACCGCTTCGTAAGTATTCTTCGATTTCATCGGCATTTTCGCGAGCCCCCGACGCATATATTCGCAGCGTTTCAAGGTAAAGCTCCGCACTGCCGCAGCGCTCGAGTCCGCTGTCCGCGCTGATTTCCGGAATTTCACGAATCCTCGACGGAACTCCCTCGTCCTCGTCTATCATTGAAATCATAATCTTTGCAATCTCAGGGTCGAACTGCGTACCACTGCAGCGCTCCAGCTCTGCCCGCACTGCCGTCGGAGTTTTCGGCTTCGAATATGTACGCGTGGATGTCATGGCATCATAGCAATCCGCCACGCATATAATGCGAGCCGCTTCCGGTATAGCCTCGCCCGCCAGCCCGTCGGGATAGCCGGTTCCGTCGAATCTTTCGTGGTGCGACCTCGCGCCCACCGCCAAATCCGGCATTTCCGTAATCGACTGCAGTATATCGTATCCGATGACCGTGTGCTTTTTAATCGTCAAAAATTCTTCATCGGTGAGCCTACCCGGCTTGTTTATAATCTCTTCGCTGACGCCGATTTTCCCGATATCATGCATCAGTCCCATCTCGTAGATTTTGTCCTGCTCCGCTTTGCTTTTGCCCATACGACGCGCGATTTCAGCCGCATAGCCGGCAACTCTGCCGGAGTGACCGTTTGTGTAATGGTCCTTTGCGTCGACGGTTTTCGAGAGAGCGATCATCATCTGGAGGGACAGGTTGTCCGCCCGCGCGGTCTGAACACCGACCTCTTTTTTTAGCCCTCTTTGTAAGCGATAAAGCTCTATCATACGACCGGCACGTCTGATCAAAACCTCCGGCACAAACGGCTTTCTGATGAAGTCCGCCGCACCGAGCGAAAAGCCCTCTGCCTCTGTCTTTTCGCTGCCGTCGCCCGTTATGAACATCACAGGGATATCGCGGGTTTTCAGACTCGACTTCAGCTGGCGCAGCACGTCAAAGCCGTCCATTCCTCCGCCGAGGTTGATGTCGAGCAGCACCAAATCAGGCATCTCGCGTTCTGCCGCAAGAACGCCCTCCTTGCCGTCCGCGCATGCTACCGTGTCGTAATAAGGCTCAAGTATGCCCGCTGCCGCCACGCGAATGACTTCATCGTCATCCACAATCAATACCTTCGGGCGTGCCGCAGGAGCGGAGTTGTCTGTGCTGTCGGCTACTTCTTCGCCGCCCTGCACGATTTCTACCTTTTCATCCGGCAGATATTCTATGAGCATTTGCTCGAGCTTTTTCGCGTCAATCGGTTTTGTGAGATAGTCGTCAAAGCCCGCCTCCAGATACTGCTCACGCGCACCCGAAACCGCGTTCGCGGTAAGGCACACCGTAATCGAATCGCGGCTTTGACCCTCCGATGCGCGAAGCTCCGCCAGAGTTTCTATTCCGTCCTTGCCCGGCATCATGTGATCGACAAATATCATATCGTATTTGTTCTTTTCCGCGAGTCTGAGGCCTGCGTCTCCGCTGTCTGCCGTATCTATCTGTATCAGGGTTTGCTTTAAAAGTCCCTTGAATACCGCATGGTTTATAACGGTATCGTCAATCAGGAGCACGCGTGCATCCTTTGCCGTAAAGCTCTTTTGATACTTCTTGTGTCCCTCGATTGCACGACGGTAGGATTCCTCGTATTTACCTATAGGCTCCCACTTTACAACGTCTTGCTCCAGACTGAATGAGAACTCGGAGCCTTTGCCGTATTCACTCGTAACCTCGAGCTTGCTGCCCATCATAAACAGCAGCTGCTGGGTTATATTCATACCGAGGCCCGTGCCCTCGATATTGCGATTTCTGGATTCTTCAATGCGTTCGAACTGTTCGAAGAGTCTCGGTAAATCTTCTTCCTTGATTCCTATGCCGGTATCGGCAACGCTGACCTTTAACGCTATGCGGTCAGTCTCGCCCTCCTTTTCGATGCGCTCAAAATCTATTTTCAGTGTTACGGAGCCTTTGACCGTATACTTCACCGCGTTGGTGAGGATATTCGAAATAACCTGCTTGATTCGGATTTCGTCGCCATGAAGGATTTTCGGTATATCGCCGTTGACCTCCAGCTTTAGCTTTAACCCCTTGTCGTCGGCGCGAACCTGAATCATGTTCATCAGGTCGTTTATGACCGAAGTTAAATCATAATCCACAGGTATGATTTCCATCCTGCCCTCTTCAATCTTTGAAATGTCCAGGATGTCGTTTATGATTGAGAGCAGTGTTCTGCCCGCAGATTCGATGTTTTCCGCGTACTCGACGATTTGATCCTCTCTGCTCTCGCGCATTATCATTTCGTCCATGCCCAGGATTGCGTTGATAGGCGTCCTGATTTCATGCGACATATTTGCAAGGAACACGGATTTCGCCTTGTTTGCGCGCTCTGCGATGCGCTTTTGTTCCTTTATCTCGTCGAGATAGCGGTAAGTGTCTGTGTCGTCCGCCAGCGCGAAAATCGTACCGAACTGCTTGCCGCGCCTTGTCACTGCGTTGGCGCGCGGTGTGTAGACCTTGCCTTCCGCTCTGATTGGCGTGCCGTTTTCGATGGCCTTGGTGATTCGCTCGATGGCCGCCTGCGGTGTGCCGCCGATGATTGGGATCAGCGCGTCAGCCTGCTCATTGCGGAAATTGATAATACCGCGCTTGTCTACAGCGATTATGGCTTCGGAAAGCTGGTTTACGGCGTACTGCTTCGCTTCGCTTTCCATTTCAAGCAAATCGTAGCGGAAAATCGCAATCAGCATCAGAATCGTCGCAACCGGGAAGCTCAGCATAGTCAGGTCGTAGATCTTCGAAACCGGTAGTATACGCAGCATTTGAACAACTGTGCATACGCCCTGGATCACTACAGCCGCAATAACAATCGAAAGACGGTTCTTCGCCTGCTTGTCGCTTTCCTTTCTGAGCGCGCTCAAAAGCAGTACCATGCCGTACAGGATGTAAAATGCCATCACCACCGTCCAAACATGGTGGAAAATAGCGTTGTTATGTATTAAAACAGGGAAATCCCCTTTCATTTCAAAGCTTAAATCGGAATAATAAAGATTTGTTTGACGTGTCGTGAAAACGACTACGTAAAGCGCAACATTGCAAAGCCCGAGCAATATCTTTACCGGTGTCGCCAAACGTTTTCCGACAAGCTCGGAGACAAAAATCAGCAAGGCAAACCCTATCCACATGCGGCCGAAATACGACAGCCGCAGCGCATTAAAATAGGATTCCTCGCTGGTCGACAAAAGCTGCAGGAAATAGCCCATATTGTTTATGAGCGTCGCTGCACAACTAAAGTAAAGGTATGTGTGAAGCATACCCTTCCAGTTTTTAATTATTACCCAACACTCGACAAACAGCGCCAAAAGGCTGAAGCACTGAATGCCCAAAATCAAATGATACACTTTCAATTCCTCCCAAGCTCCGCCGCATTTGCCGCCACGTCTTTTTTTGACAGAAGCTCGTCCGCTTAATTTTGACATTTTGCAGTGATTTTAAATTTCATGCACTATCTGCTACTTATTCGCCCATTTAGTGCATAGACTTTCTGCTTTATCACATCAAATCTGCCAATTACTATGCACTATAATACATCTGATAACGCATTTAGTGCATATCTCCGGTCTGGAATTAACCCAAGTCCACCCGAAACTCTGCCATTTCCATGCACTACTTGACAGTTTTTCTGCATTCTAGTGCATACTTTCCGCAAATCTAGATAAGAATGAAAATCGCCATAATGAGTTTATCCCAATCTCGCTGATTGCAGCACCGCTGCGTGCCACTGTTTCCGCTTGACTTTACCTCCGCGAGGCACTGTCAAACCTTCCTCGCAAGTTTTGGAACTCCACGAAAACTCAGGGTTTCCTACGAGCGGAAACACCTTCAGACATTCGTGTCGTTGTGCTCGCAGCCCAGCTGCTCCCACCTGCCAAAACTCTTGCTCGCTTCGGTGGACATTGCCATCGCATCGGACAGCCCTACGCTCCAACAGAGGCCACCGCCAGCATGTGCCGCGCAGAGATTATCCACCACTTTTAACTATGTCTTATTTTTCTTTATCAAATATCTGCGAAAGCACCGGTTCCATTTGCTTAATCAAATCTACAACCAAAGCGTTTCCCATCATAAATCTTCTCTTCTTCGACGGCATTTCTACTGTTTTTCCGTCAACTAAGCAGTATTTTGTGTGCTCCGTAGGGAATCCCTGAATGCGTTCTGTTTCCTCCGCAGTAAGGAGGCGAATTGCACCGGTCTTCTTATCCCTAACAATATGCGTCGATCTGCTAAAACTGCCCTCTGAAGTTAGCATCGTTCGTGCCGGCTTATCAGCTTCGTCAATCATCGGAATTGGACCTTCCGAATACACGTATTCATGGCCATTCGCAGCCTTGCGGTATAACTTCTTACCGCCTTTTATATATTGCCAAGTATGATGTGCCTCATCCGACAGTTTAGCACCGGTTTCATCACTATGATTGATATTGTAATCCGTGTAATATAACCTTTCATTCGGAATGAAGTACTCCTCTGAAACATTACCTTCATCCATTATGTCGCCAAGTGTTATTTGCTTGCCTTTATACTTCGGCGTCGTTTTAACAGTGTAGATTATCCCATCCTTCATTACTCCGGCGTTTTCAAATGCAAACCGGAAATGCTCAGATACATCGCCTACAGTTCGCGGCAATTCACACTGCTTAATCTTTTCAGGATTAATATCATCGATTTTAAAGGCTTTAGCGAAAAATCCTGCAGTTGTAATCACTTGAGCTACATCATCTTTAGACTTTGTGCGTTTCGCAATTTCTTCCGCAAAAAACGTATTACTCTTGTAGGCAAAAATAAAAACGCGCCTTCTCCGTTGCTGATACCCATAATCTGCGGCATTTATTACTCGCCATTCCACTATATATCCTTCATCTCTAAAGCACGCCAAAATGACGCCTAAGTCACGTCCTCTCTGCTTTGCCGGAGATTTTAGCAACCTGTCAACATTTTCAAGTAAAACAAAAGGCGGCTGTTTCTTTTCGAGTGTCTCTCTAATTGACCACCACAGCACTCCTTTTTTGCCTTCTAGCCCTTTTGATGTTGACAAAGTAGAAGCCACTGAATAATCTTGACAAGGAAACCCGCCTACTAGAAGATTAAAATCCGGTATTTTACTCTTATCAACATCCTCAATGTTAAAATTTGTTGTATCATTTCCTGCTGCATCGAGGCATGTCCCAAAATGATAAGCATAGCAGTCATGCGCATACTGTGTATTCTTTTCTGCCGGTTCCCATTGGTTGTACCAAACAGTA
>JAEEGU010000063.1 GCA_016280485.1 Bacillota bacterium
CGGTATCTGTGATACCAGTCCGTCACCTACGGTGGCGATGGAATATACCTTTAATACCTGCGAGAAGTCCATGCCGCCCTGAACCATACCTATTACCGTACCCGCTATGAGGTTTACCATAGCGATTACGATACTGGCTACATTGTCGCCCTTTACGAGCTTCGTAGCACCGTCCATGGCTCCGAAGAAATCGGCTTCTCTTTGAATCTTTTCACGTCTCATTCTGGCAGTGGCTTCGTCGATAAGTCCGGACGAAAGGTCCGCATCGATGGCCATCTGTTTGCCCGGCATAGCGTCGAGTGTGAATCTCGCCGTTACCTCTGCGATACGTTCCGTACCCTTTGTGATAACCAGGAACTGAACGATGAATATAATGATAAATACGATGAAACCGACTATGGCGTTGCCCTGAAGTACGAAGGTACCGAAGGTTTCGATTACCTTTCCGGCATTACCGCCTTCGCTCAATATCTTTCTGGTGGAAGAAATATTCAGCGATATTCTGAGTATCGTCGTAATGAGCAGTACAGCCGGAAATATCGAGAAATCCAGCGGTCCCTTGATGTACATCGTCGTGATGAGGATAATCATCGCCAGGGAAATGCTCACTATGAACATGAAATCCAGCAGAAAAGTCGGCAGTGGTATCATGATGGCTGCAACTATGAGCACTACGAATACTGCTACTATGTTCTGAGTTAATCTTTGCATCCTACACTAACCTTAACTAACTACCCTAACTTACTGCTTTCCTCTTTGCTACTTCACGTAAGTCGATGCCTTTATATTGCATCAGCCATACGAACACATCTACTACCGGCTTGTAGAGCTCCGGCGGAATCGGCATCCCCGGGTCCAAGCCCTTTTCAAAATATAATGTATGTGCCAGAGGTCTGTTTTCGTACATCGGAATGTTGTACTTTTCAGCCTCTTTTATTATTCTTTCAGCAACCCTGTCTGCACCCTTTGCAACGACTATCGGAGCGGTCATCGTATCCTCGTCGTATTTAAGTGCAACCGCGAAGTGCGTCGGGTTTCGAACGATTACGTCCGCGGTAGGAATCTGCTGTATCATTCGGTTCATGGACATCTTGCGCGCGATTTCACGCTGCTTGCCCTTTACCTGTGGGTCTCCTTCGGTCTGTTTGTATTCTTCCTTTACCTCCTGCTTTGTCATACGCATGCGCCTCTCGTAATCGAAACGCTCGTAGATGTAGTCGAGGATGGCTACCGCCAGGAACATTATACAGATCTTGTATACCATGCGCATCATTGCACTCAGCATATAAGCGATAGACTCACTTTTGTCGGTATTCAGCATGTCCGGCGCCACCAGGAGCACATCCTTTACGGCCGAATATATTACCACGCCCACAACAACAACCTTTATGATTGATTTGACAAGTTGGACTGCCGAACGAATCGAAACGATTCTTTTGAATCCCTCTATAGGGTTGAACTTACTGAGTTTTGGCTTCAGGCGCTCCATCGCGAAATTGAACTTTGTCTGCGCACCGTTTGCCACAATCGCTACAAGTGCGACTGCAAACATCAGCGGACAAACGCATATCAAAAGATCTACTATCAATTCCTTTAATATGACGCCGAAGTCTGTCACCGAAACGTAGTCCATCGTCGCTATTCTGCCGATTTGCAGCTTGTAGAAGTCTGCAATTCGTTTCCCGTCAAAGCCACAAAGCTTTGAGAGAAGTATGAAGCCTATCAGCACCGTCGCCACGCTCGTGGCGTCCTTGCTCTGGAATACGTTACCTTTTTTACGCTCGTCCCTCTTTTTCTTGGGGGTCGCCTGTTCAGTTCTGTTGGATTCTGCCAAGGCTCTTCCCCTTTCGCTAGAGTATCAGATACGTCAGTGACTCTGTCATTCGCTCAAACATGATGGTGTTAAGCTTTGTCATGAACACTCCGAGTGCCGGAATGATCGTGAGGAGCAGTATAAGTCCCACCAGCATCTTGAGATGAATATTTACAACGAAAACGTTGATATTTGGTACCATCTTCATCATCATACCAACCGCTACCTCGGTAAAAATCTCGAGGACGATGAACGGGATGGTCAGCTGAAAAGCATATATCAGCATGAGCCCGAACATCTGGATGGCAAAGAGCCCGACTTCTCTGTTGATTCCAACAAGTCCAAGCGGAATCACATCGTAGGTCTTTACCACCAGCGCTGCCAGATTGGCATGGCTGTTTGTGACGAAGAACAGCAGTGTAAACATTATTGTCGTCAGATTACCGGTTATGGACACCTGCGCGTTTGATGACGCATCGTAGAGAGTCGCCATCGAATAACCCGCCTGCATGTCGATTACATAACCGCTCAGCGTGAAGATTGCCAGGAACACCCTCATCACATAACCGAGGGTGAAGCCTATGGCAAACTCCTTTGCCATACTGAGAGCAAATGCTAATGTTGTATAATCCTCCATGTAAGTGCCACGTCCCTGCATGAGCACAACTATGTAAAGACCCAGGGCCATCGAGAGCCCGACCTTTATCACACTCGGCACCGAGGTTCTGCCGAATATCGGGTTAAAGAAGATACAACCCGACGTACGGCACGTGGCCATTATGAAGATAATTATTGTATTAATATCGATAAATGCCACTCTATCACCGACCTATCCGAATTTCACAATGATATCGAATATATATTCGGTGAAGTCTATCATCGTCTGGAGCATCCATGTACCGCCGAAAATCAGGACGATTGCCACGATTACAACCTTTGGTACGAATGTCAGAGTCTGTTCGTTTATTGAGGTGGCTGCCTGCAGTACCGAAATGATGAGGCCGACAACAATCGACAAAATCAAAATCGGACCTGCCAGTTTAAATCCGCAGAGAACCGAAGCCCTCATGATTTCTGCTAAATCACCTGTACTCATGCGCTACCTCCGTCAGTGATAGGTTTGGACCAGAGTCTCCACAAGGAGCCCCCATCCGTCCACAACTATGAAGAGCATCAGCTTGAAAGGAAGCGAAATCATTGTCGGCGGCAGCATAATCATACCCATCGACATCGTAACGCTGGCCACTACCAGGTCAATCAGCATGAACGGTATGAATATCAGAAAGCCTGCAACAAAGGCTCTTTTGAGCTCGCTTGTTACAAAAGCCGGAACCACTATGTGCATCGGGAGCTCTGTCCCGGAAAGCTGCGCCATGTCCGGGTCGTTTGAAAGACCTACAAACAGATCCACATCTTCGTTTGTGCATTGCCTCAGCATAAACGTTTTCAGCGGCTCGCAGGATTTTTCTATGAAATCCGTTGTTTCCAGGAGCCCCTGATCGTACGGAACAAATGCGTTCTCGTATATGTCCGCAAATGTCGGCTGCATAATGAAGAGTGTGATGAAAAGCGCAAGCCCTACAAGTACCTGGTTCGGCGGCGCCTGCTGCGTTCCGAGGGCATTTCTGAGGAACGAAAGAATGATTACAATTCTGCCAAAGCACGTGCACATCAGAAGCAGGAACGGTGAAACCGCAATGATTGTAAGTAGCACAATAATTCTGACTGTGTCAGAACCCTCGCCGTTTATTACAACATCAATCGAGCTTACCGCAAACGCCTTTGCCGTACTCAGCAAAACGAATGCAATTGCTATGGTTACAACTTGCACAAGGCGCATAATGAATGTTGATTTGTTATTTTTCGTCAGAGCTTTTATCATTTTTGCCTATTTCCTTGTGAAGCAGTGAACTGAATGCATCCTTGATGTTTGGCAGCTGAGGAAGCTCCGGCGCAGGCGCCGGCTCCATCTTTTCGTCAAGCTTGTCAATCATCGTGATGTTTTGTTCCGTTATGCCGAGCAGGTACTGCTCTCCCTGCAACTCAACCACTGCAATCGAAGAGCCCTTCCCCACGGGGATTCTGTCTATAACCTTTATGTTCTGACTCGTCCCAAAGTACGTCCCCATCTTTTTGGCATATATCCTAGTGAGGTAATATGCCATGAAAAGAACGGCTACGACGCACACTACGGCAAACAGAATGTGCAAAATCGTTTTTATCATTCGACTTTTCGCCTTATCCTAAAATGTTCTTTACAGTCTGTACGAGTCTATCCGGTTTGAACGGCTTTACAATAAAGTCAAGAGCACCGAGCTTGATAGCCTCAACTACCATAGCTTCCTGACCCATTGCAGAACACATTACAACCTTTGCGCTAGGGTTTGCACCCTTGATAGCTCCGAGTGTCTGAATACCATCCATTACAGGCATGGTGATGTCGAGGAGCACCAGATCGGGTGCGTTCTCGTTGAAAGCCTTTACAGCCTCCTCACCGTTGGCTGCCTCAACAAAGTCGGTGTAACCTGCTTTTTTGAGGTTGTCCTTTACCATCATACGCATGAATGCTGCATCGTCTACGATTAAAATCTTGCTCATTTTCTTTTCTCCTTGTCGTAAAACAAACTCTTAAACTAGTCCCTCGCCATCACGCTTTACAATCTCGGTGACGCGAACGCTGTAATTATCATCAACAACCACTACATCGCCTTTGGCGATTAATCTGCCGTTGGCCAGGATGTCTACCTGGTCGCCGGCCTGTCTGTCCAGTTCAACGATGTTGCCCTGGCACAAATCTACAATATCTTTGATCTTTTTCTTTGTCGTACCGAGCTCAACCGTAATCTTGATCGGAACCTGCATAACAAGCTCTAAGTTGTTACTGTCGGTAAGATCAAGTCCTATTGCCTCACCCAGCTGCTTGTAGCTGTACGGTGCCGCATTCACCGCCTGTGCAGGCATTGGCTGCGGTGCGTACATTGGCTGCTGGTACATCGGCTGCTGCATCGGCTGCTGATACATTGGCTGTTGCATCGGCTGCTGATACATCATAGGGTCCGGCATTGGCTGCATCTGTGGCTGCGGTGGCATCTGAGGTGCCGGTGCAGGCTGTACAGGCTGGATAACCTGTGGCTCAGGTGCAGGAGCCGGTGCCGGCGCAGGTGCTGCTTCCGGTGCAGGAGGAGGCGGTGCTGCCGCCGCTGCGTCCGGTGCCGGTGCAGGAGCTTCCGCTGCCGCATCCGGTACTGCCGTACCTGCCATTTCAGGTCCGGTTGGTTCAGGTACATCCTCAGGATTGATTTCGCCGATTCCGCCGCCCATAGTCATGTTGACTATTTCGCGAACCAGGCTCGGTTCCATCGCACTTAAGAACTCACTTTCAACCAGGCCCTCTATGTTAAGATCAAATTTTATACTGACTACTTCATCACCCTTTATCGTAAAGATTTCCTTTACGTCCTCGACCTTTGCGTCGATTATTTCAGGTGTGGAGATGTTGATAGGTCGTCCGAGGAACTGTGCAAGAGCACTTGCGGAGGATCCCATCATCTGGTTCATTATTTCGCATACGGCCGAGTTGGCAATTTCGTCGAAAACGACCTCATCTGCGCTGTCCATTCCGAGAAGGTGTGACAGAATTCGCTTCAAGTCTTCCTGTTTTAAGAGGAGTACATTTACGCCGTCGATACCCTCGACATACTTTATGCTTACACCGATTACAGGCTCGAGGTGTGCAAAATCGAATTCCGATACCGGAACGACCTCAATCCTTGGCGTCGTGATATTTACCTTGGTATCCAAAACGGTGGACATCGCCGTCGCTCCGGCACCCATACTGATATTCATGACTTCGCCAATGACGTCTTTTTCCATATCGGTGAGTACGCCTAATACTTCACTCATATCGCATGATCACTTCCTCTCCTGATTTTTTCTTTGATTTCTATGGACTTTTTCTTGTTGTAGACTCCAAGCTCGCCCTTAAACCATACAGTATTCTCTACAGCAATATCCACATAAGAATCCTCAGGTTTGTTAAGCATTATTATGTCACCGACCTGCAATTCAACGATATCTTTCGACATCACCGTGGCTTCGCCAAGTATTCCCGTTATAACGAGATCGCTTTCGTTTATCTGCGAAACGATACGCTCCTTGCGGATTTCTTCGCTGTGTGGGTCTCCCCTCAGTTCTCTGCGCTTTGACATCGCTTCACGCTTTTTGAACATGATGTTCAGCGTGTCAGCCGGAATACAAAGCGTGAGCTTTCCCTGCGTCTCGTTGATGGTTACCATCATTACTACAATTACTACATTTTCGTCCGCGCTGATACCTTGAAGTATTCGGGAGTTTGTTTCCATCTTTACAAGCTTTGGATTAACCTCGAGATGGTCTGCCCAAACATTCTTCATCAGGCCTATCATACCCTTGAACAGATGCTCGAGAATGGAAAGCTCAATTTCCGTATATTCTCGGTCATTTTCAAGCGGTTTGCCCTCGCCTCCAAGAAACCTGTCTATGCAGGCAAATCCGATATCCTTTGACATTTCCATGATAACGAGGTTTCCTGTCGCGATACTTTCCTCGTCTCTTACGTCAAAGTCTATCAGGCCGCACAGTACGCTGTCCGGAAGTGCGTTGTTGTACTCGTAGTACTGTTGCTCCTCGACCTCGACAATTTCTACAGCTACATAGGACTGCAGATTTGCCGTGATGTGTGAAGATACTATTCTGCAATAGTTCTCGTAAATCGTATAGAGCAGCTTAAGTTGCTCTCTAGTGAATATCTTCGGGCTCCTAAAGTCATATTCCTTGACTTTCTTGGCGGTTTTCGGATCCACCGCAGCAGCGGCTTCTCCTCCCCCTCCGCCGGCGTCAGCCTCGCCTTCAGCAGGTTCATCAGAGTTTAACAAGCTGTTCAAGAGCATATCAATTTGGCTTTGGGATAATATTTCAGCCATTAATTTGCCTCCTAGCTAAGCTATTCTACTCCATAGCGTCTATCTGGTCGTATATCGTCTTCAGTTCATCCTGAATGATGTCTACCTTTGACACCAATATCTCAACTCTTCTGTTCTTAGCTCTGTTTTCCTCGGTATCGTTGCTGGCAACAGGTCTGTACCTACCGTAGCCGACTGCCATGAGTTTAGCTCGGTCGGTTATATAATATTCTTCAAAATATTTCAGTACCGTGTTGGCACGTTCCGATGAAAGGTCGCGGTCGTTGACCGAATTGTCACCCGGCGCAGATTCTGCAGTATGCCCGTCTATACGGATTACCTTTACGTTTTCCTCTACCATGTGGATGGCAGGTCCCACCGTATCAAGGATGTCCTTGCCGCCCGGCAGGAGCACCGCCTTGTTAGGCTGGAAGAAAAGGGTCGAGGTGAATCTGATATAAACCATATCTCTGCCCTTGGCTACCTGAATTTCGTCCTGGAGATTGTTTTCCTGAACGTATTGCTGCAGATACTCGTAGAGATCCGACATGTCCTCTATCTCTTCGACATTTTGCTGTTGCTGCTGTTGCTGCTGAGCCTGGGTGGACTGCTGAGAGTCCTCCGGGTTCATGTCGCCCTGCTGCCCCATTTCTGCCGTCGTGAGGTCCGGATCCATGTATTCGCCGTTTTCCATCGCTTCCTCCATGGCCAGCTGTTCGAGCGTGTCCTTGTCGGAAGTGAATGCCTTTACCAGAAGTCTGTACTTTTGCTGGTCAATAGTTGACATAGAGTACAGCAGTACGAAGAATACCAGTATCAGCGTTATCATATCGCCATAGGTACCGAGCCAAGCGTTCTTGTCTACGTTTGATTTGTTTACCTTTTTGGCCATAATTACTCTTCTTTCCCGGATGATGAATCTTCATCCTTTTTGCCGTTCTCAAGGAAATTGAGGAGCTTTTCTTCGATGTATTTAGGGTTTTCACCTTCCTTTATGGAGATAACACCCTCAATAATCATCTCTTTGAAAAGCATTTCCTGAGACTGCGCATCCTCGAGCTTGTTCCCGAGTGGTGTGAACACTACGTTTGCGATTATTGAACCGTAGAATGTTGTTATAAGAGCTACGGACATATCCTGTCCCAGTTGACCGGCACCACCTTCGAGGTTCATGGACTTTAACATGTTGATCAGACCTACAAGAGTTCCGAGCATGCCAAAGGACGGCCCGAGGGCCGCACCCAAATCGTAAAGTTTCTTTTCTTCGGCATCGCGAACCGCGATATAGTCGAGTTTCTGCTGGAAACGAGCCTTTAATTTGTCCGGCTCGATGGCGTCAACGATGAAAAGAATACTTTCCTTCAGGAACTCGTCCTCGAAATTGTTTGCCTTATCTTCAAGAGCCAGGAGGCCCTTTTTGCGGGCCTCTCTGGAAAGCTCTACAATGATTTCAATATATTCAAGAGGGTCTCTCTTGTTTTTGATGAAAATCATCTTTAAGTGTTTCGGAACCTTTTTGAGGATTCGAAACGGTGTGGCTGCTACTATACAGGCGATACAGCCGACTACTACGATGAACAGGGACTGCACATCAAAGAAGTTTGCCATTCTGCCAAAGTCTATTCCGTCACCGGCTACGATACCGAACAGAATAGCGAAAGCCGCCAATGCATATCCTGCTATATTAGTAATTTCCATATACTGCTCCTATTATCTGCCGTAGATGCTGCGCTTGTAAGCAAGTATCTTTTGGAACACCTCGCCCGAGCTTTCTGCAACTACGTAAGTTTTGCCGTTCATGAGTTTAATCGTCGTATCGGGGTTTTCCTCGATAGTTTCGATAATCTCACAGTTGAGGTAAAACTTTTTGCTTAACTTTTTATCCAACTTTGTAAGTGTAATCATAATTATCTATGCCCTTACCTTTATCTATCAATTATTATCTTACTAAGTTAACCAGCTCTTCAAGGATAGTATTGGAAGTTGTTACTACTCTGGAGTTTGCCTGGAATCCACGCTGTGCGAAGATCATTTCGGTAAACTCGGATGCGAGGTCAACGTTTGACATTTCAAGCGATGAAGCCTTGAGTGAACCTGTTCCGTTGTTTCCCGGGATGGAGATTGTTGCTGCACCGGAGTTTGCTGAAATGTTGTAGTAGCTGCTGCCTGCTTCGAGCAGACCATCCTGGTTTGTGAAAGTGGCAAGTGCCAGCTGACCGATGGTGTAGATTGTACCGTCGCCTGCCGATACGTTACCGAGCTTTGTATTCTCAAGTGACTTGAGGTCAAGCTTGTTGAACTTGTTTGTATCAAGGTCGAGTGTCAGGTTGCCGAGTGTGATGCTGGACTGACCTGCGTTCCAAGTACCTGTAACGGTCTGCTCTTCACCGCCCTTGTTGTAAACGGAAGCTGTGATTGTTGCATTTGCAGCTGTTACTGTACCGAGGCTCATACCCTTTGCGAGGTTTGCTTCGTAGTAGTCCTTTGGAACTGTGAATACAACCTGCTTTGTTACTGTGGATGATGCATACGGTGTAGGAACGTTTGCTGTGATTTCGTAATTGTTGCCTGTACCGTCAAGTGCCGGTGTTGTGCAAACGATTTCTCTGGAGTTGCCGTTTGCATCTGTATAAGTCAGTTTGTTATCTGCCGGTGTGAACTTTAATGCTCCGGAAAGAGCTGTAGCAGAACCGCTCTCGATTGTAAGAGTATCACCCTCTGCTACCGCACCTGTAACGGAACCGTCGATACCAAGATCGGAAGCAGTCTTGTTAACTGCCACCAGGTCACCGTTTGCATCCTTTACGGACCAAACGCTTGCTGCGCCTGTACCTGCTGTTGTGCAGACCAGAGTGTAAGTACCCTTGTCGCTACCTGTGAGAGTCTTCATCAGATCGCTGAACTTTGCAGGGTTGTCTGTGCCTGCGAGCTCGCCTGTTGCAGGAGTTGTGGAATCAGTGATTGCCGCTCCGCCAAAGTTTCCGCCTGTGATGTTTCCGCTCTTGATGCTGAGGCCGTTCTCGCCTGCAGTCTTTACTGTTACGGCGATTTCTTCACCGTTTGCATTCTTTGGAGCAACCAGTGCACCGCCGGAAGTCTTTACTTCTGTGATGTTAACCGCACCGCTGTAGCTTGTGTCGCTGCTGATGGATGCATTCTTTACCCAGCTTGTACCGGATGTGAGGTTCATCTGTGGTGCGCCCTCCTGGATAGCGGTGATTGCACCTGTGGAACCGATGGAGATGGAAGTGAGCTCCTTGAGCTTTTCAGGAGCTACGGAGATAGCTTCGAGTGCGGAAGTAGTAGTTGTTCCGTCTTCGTCGAGCTGTACAACGCCTTCGTCGTTCATTGTGATACCGAGAGCCTTGTTACCGTTTCCGTCTACGAGGTTACCCTGTACGTCAAAGTAAAAGTTTCCGAGTCTGGTATAAAGCGTGTTACCGGAGGAGTCCTGTACAGGCAGGAAACCGTCGCCGTTGATGTAAACGTCGAGGGATCTGTCTGTGGAAGCGGAACCGCCTCTTGTCATCAGTACGTCGATTGTCCCGAGGGATGCACCGTAACCGAGCTGGCTTGCATTGGTACCACCCTGAGTAGTGGTTGGTGCGGAAGCTCCGGAGTAGTTCTGATAGAATACATCAGAGAATGTCACTCTGGATGATTTGAAACCGTAGGTATTTACGTTGGAAACGTTGTTACCGATGGTGTCCATCTTTGTCTGGTGTACTGATAAACCGCTAACTGCTGAATACATGGATGCTAACATATTAAATTTCTCCTTTCAATATGGCGCCGCTTTTGTGGAACCGTCTGTCGTTCGGGTTCCGTAGCTTCCTTGAAAGGTCCAGCTACATAAAGCGTCGGGATTCTTCTTTCTTTTGTTCCCTACTATATGAATAAAGCGCCGTCGATGTGGGTGAAAACGTTTTCCTTCATTTCGTTTTTGTCCACAACTGTAATAACTGTTTTGTTTGGTGCATTCACAATGAATGCGGATTCGTTCATCACAACTAAAGCTTCCTTGATTCCCTTCTGGCTCGCTCTGCTGCAGGCCTCTCCGAGCTTCTCGACATCTGCACTTGTGAGGTTAATGTTTCTCTGCTGGGTTCTCATTGCCGCATGCTTTGAAAATGAAACCTCTTCGTTTCCGATATAGGTTTGGTCGAGCAAGTTCTTGAATGGGCTATCCTGAGGCTGTGTATTTACATTGTTACCGGAAACCCCGTTGGTTGCCCCTGTAGCTTGTCCGATTCTTTCGGCCTGGCGAATCATCGCGTCCGAAGTAAAGTTGTATTTGTTGATTACCTGGTCAGACATCCTTTTCTACCCTATTAATAATCCCTTTCCTACTCGCTGTCTTCTGCGATCCGCTGTGCTGCGGCGCTCTGACCTGCAAGTATCTCGGCGTCGGTTACGCTCGTGCTTTCATCCGTTACCGGTGTTGGCTGTTCTTCGAGAACTTCAGGAACCGTTTCGGTCTGTGTGTCGTTCTTTAAGACTTCCTTTACCGCTTCGAGCATTTGCTCCGCCGTATTTGTGGTTGGCACTTCACCGAGGCTCATCACACTGGAAAGATCGTATTGATTTCCATCCATGATAACCTTTGGCTTGCCTTCGTAGAATGTAACTCCGCTTATCGTTCCGGTCAGGTTCTTGAGTCCGCCTGTGCCGTCATCGACTGCGATAGTTGCTTCCTTACCAATCATCGACATGCTGTAGGTCGAAAGGGTCATTTCCTGCAGGTTTGCAAACCCGGTGGAAACCTTTTCTGCCATTTCAGTCACTGCCTGAATCATGGTGTACTGAGATAACTGATTGATGTACTCCGACGTGTCCATGGTACTGCCGATGTCC
Source organism: Bacillota bacterium (assembly GCA_016280485.1). GTDB lineage: Bacteria > Bacillota > Clostridia > Peptostreptococcales > Anaerovoracaceae > UBA3871. The sequence goes on from JAEEGU010000063.1 coordinate 11,608, forward strand.
TGATTTTTCATCTGCTCTACCATCAGCGTCAGGAAGTCGTTCATATCAAGATCTTGTTTACCCTTCGCGGTGGACGATGTCGTCTGCGTCGTACCGGTCGTGGTGTTGCCTACACTGTACATGTAGCTTGTGTCGATTGACATTTCACTTCTCCTTTCTGCGGGGGCTATGCAAGATAATCCATCACACGCATCTGGGCTTTGAGCATCTCGAGTGTTTCGTTGACTCCATTTTTGTCATCCGGTCTGTCATCGAAAGCCTCTGCAAAGAGCCTGTTTGCGGTGTTCGGTTTGTGAGAACCATGATTTTCACGCTGTGCACCCTCTCTGTTTACATCTGCGCCCTGACCGTTAAAGTCATAGCTTTCAGTCGATGTAACCGGAGCCGGAGCCTCCCTGCCGGCGTCTGCGCTCTGCTGAATCTGTACGCTTTCTACATTTACGTGCGATAAGCTGAGATTCTTCACAAGGCTGTCCACGCTGCCGAGGAGTAAGCTGTGAGTTTCAGGATTTTCCGCTGCGATGCTGATTGTCACCTTTGAACCATCTCTCATCAGCTTTACGCTGATTTCGCCGAGGCCCTCCGGGCTAAGCTGCATCGTGAACTCTTCTTTCCCTTCCGACATCGCTGTCTCTACACCGCTTGCAACCTGCACATAAGCCGGTCTGCTTTGCTGAGTAGAAGTGCTCTGCTCGGTTGCGGAAGTCTGAGTTGCCTCTCTTACCTCGCTGTTCTGAAGTACGTTTGCGAAATGTTTGGCCGAAACATCTTCGCTGTTTGTGTTCGTCGTGTCTGTCTTTTGCTCTGTCTGTGTCTTTGCCGGGACCACTCTCTCATTACCGTCTACCTTTATCTCGTTTACAACCCTTTCAGAGTTTCTCTCGAGATTGTTTTCGGGTCTTTCGAAAGCAGATTCCTTTGTGTTTGCCAAAGTTTCTTTCTCTGCTCCGCTTGGCCGGGTTACCGCTTCAGGGTTTTCAGTCTGCTTTGTCTGCTGCACCTTTTCCTGCGGCATAACCTGTGAGGTTTCCTTTATTTCCGCTTTATCCGCAAGCTTTGTATTAAACTCGCTTGTCTGCGGATTTGTAACCCTCTCGGTCTGTTCTGCCGGAATAGGTTCTGCTGAGTTAGCAGCTTTTTCCGTGGTCGGCAGCTCTACCCTGTTTTGGAGTGCGTCTTGTAAATCAGATAAATTATTTATCTCGTTTACAGCCCTCTCCTCAACTGCGAAGCTTTGATTGACTTCAGCTCTCACTACCAACGCTTGCCTGTTCGGCTCTGCGCTTTGAACCTCAGGTACTACCTTTAATCCTACGTCTGCGGTGTCAGCATTTTCTCCGGTATCTGTTTTGACCGGCTCTGTCATGCTCTGCATCGGCGCTAAGCCCTGCAGGAGCCTGCTGATTTCACTCGCTTCGAGGAAAGGTGTTTCCGTCGGTTCCGACTTTTCTGTCTCACCTTGGTTGTCAGTTTGTGCCATTAGAATTGACGTGAGCAAATTGTTGGCATTGAACGCTTCAGAAACAGGAGATCCCGTATCGCCGAGCATTCCCATCAGCATCGATTGGAAATCCAATCCGCCGCTGCCGGGTAGGCCTGCGATACTGTCAGAGGTCTGAGCGTTCAGCATTGATCCTGTACCTAATACAGCAATCATGTTAGTGCTCATATCCATCCTTGCACCTCCTTTCCGTATTTAGTTTTTTATAATAACCCGTGGCTTTGCTTTGGGCTCTGCCCGGGGTATTAACGTTTTTTCCCTTTCGTTTTCCCAACAAATAGATTGTAGCAAACTTACTGCAAGAGAAGTGCAAGAAATCATTTGTTGCGATTAATATTTATCTTCGTACTCTTCATCCTTTTGCAAACTTTCGCGTGCTGAGATGAATTCCTCAATTTCCCTTTCCGTAGCCTTTCTGTTTTCCTCCAAGTAGGCCCTGTATTGATTTTCTTTTAAGATTTCGAGCGCGCGGTGCTCTTTCTTTGCGTCCGCAATCCTGTCTATCTGTCTTTCTCTTTCAAGATTAAGGTCTATAAGCCTCTTTTCGGCTTTCTTTATGTCATCTCTGGTCTTGTCTATAAAGTTCTGGTAGGTCTGGCACTCCGTAGGGAGAATCGACTCTGCCATCTTTTTCGCAAGGTCCTCGCCCGCTTTGCGAAGCTCTGTATTGAGCCTGCCTATTTCAAGCTCCACCTGATGCATCTCCGACAAAATCATCGACAGCCTCTGCATCTCGCTTTCGAGTATTTGGTGCTTGTAGGTAAGCAGCTTTTCGAGATTAAACTTGAACTTTTTCATTTTACTTCATGTCCTACTCCACAGCCTGCTTCATGAGAGCCACCGTATCGTCATAGGCCACCTTCTCGTCTGTCGCCTGGCAGAGAAAGGCGTTTATGTCCTTGATGCGCCCAAGCGCCTCGTCAAGCTCGGGATTGCTGCCGCTCTTGTAAGCGCCTATGCTGACAAGGTCGTAGTTTTCCTCGTAGGTCGCCATGTAGTTTCTGAGACGATTTGCAGCCGCCTTTTGTTCCGGAGTTACGATGTCGTTCATAAGTCTGGAGACGCTGCCGAGGATATCTATTGCGGGATAGTGGTTTCTTGAAGCGATTTTTCTCGAAAGCACTATATGCCCGTCGATGATACCTCTGACTGTATCTGAAATAGGCTCGTTTACGTCATCACCCTCTACGAGTACGGTATAAATACCGGTAATTGAACCCTTTTCGAAATTTCCCGTTCTCTCAAGGAGCTTTGGCATCGAGCTGTATATGCTCGGTGTGTAGCCTCTCGCAACCGGCGGTTCGCCTGTCGCAAGCCCGATTTCACGCTGCGCCATCGCAAATCTTGTAAGCGAGTCCATCATCAGGAGGACGTCTTTGCCCCTGTCCTTAAAGTATTCTGCCACCGTCGTCGCCGTCTGCGCACATTTCATACGCTGCAGCGCCGGCTGGTCGGATGTTGCAACAACAAGCACGGAGCGCTCCATGCCCTCGGGACCGAGGTCTCGTTCGATAAACTCGCGAACTTCTCTGCCTCGCTCGCCGACAAGCGCGATGACGTTAACATCGGCTTTGACGTTTCTGGCTACCATGCCCATCAGTGTACTCTTTCCTACACCGGAACCTGCGAAGATTCCCATACGCTGGCCCTTGCCGATGGTTAAAAGTCCGTCGATAGGTCTGATGCCGAACTCGAGTATATCGTTTATTCTGGGCCTGGCCAGCGGATTCGCAGCCTGGGCCTGTATTTCATATTTTGCACTCGCCTCGATTTCCGGACCGCCGTCGAGTGGCTGCCCGAGCGGGTCGATTACACGACCTATGAGGTTTTCGCTAACGCCTACCTTGAGGCAGGTGCCGAGCGATTCGACGAAGTTGCCGACTCCTATGCCGCCCGTTTCTTCGAATGGCATTAAGAGTACGCTGTTGTTTTTGAAGCCCACAGCCTCGGCATATGTGAACTTTTTGAAGTCATCCGAGTATATCTTGCAAAGATCGCCCATCTTGCACGCAGGGCCGAGAGACTCGATCATCATGCCAATGACCTTGTCTATCTTTCCAAACGTTTTGCACGTCTCTGCCGTCTGTATCCTCTGAATGTATTTGGAAAAGTCCATTAATCTTCCTCCACGGGGTCACCGTAGTCTTCGGTTGCTTCCTCGAGCCTTTCAAGTTGGCCCGAAACCGCTGCATCTATGAGGCCCTCCTCCGTTTCAATCTGGAAGATTTCCTCCTCTCCGTCGCACGGAACCACAATCAGCTTTACGTTAGGTATGAGCTGCTTTATGCGGTCGCGTACCTTGCGGTCTATCTTTGCATCCAAAGTCAGATTATAGTCTGTAAGCGTTACCTTTACAGCCGTCTCGTGTTCTTTCACGATATCCTCTACCATGAGAGGCACGGCATCGGGCTCCACTTTGATTTGCTGTCGCATTATTTTTTTCGCTACCTCGAAGGCCAGGCGGAGTATTTCCTTTTCCTCTTCTTTGCAGGTCTGCATTCGCTCCATATTCAGAGCTTCAATGAGGTAGGCCACCTCGTTCATGCTTTCCTTTGCCTGCTCTTCCATTTTGGCCTCTCCGTCGGTGAGACCTTTGTTGTAGCCTATGTTGTAGCCGCTGCGTTCGGCTTCGTCGGTGATGCCCTTTGCGGACATTCTGGCCTGTGCCACCGCCGACAAGCCTTCTTCCTCGGCTTTTTGGATTATTTCTTTAGCCTGTTCCTCGGCCTCCGCTATCTTTGCTTGGTAAATCTGATCCGAAGAGATTATCTCTGCCTGTGCTCTGGCCTTTTCAAGCTCTTCCTCGAGCTCTTCGACCCGCGCCTCCAGCAGCTTTATGCGCTTTTCAGGGCTTTCGTCGCCACCTTCGCCGGAACGGAGTTCATCAAGTTCTTTGGAAATATGCGATTTTGCGGGTACGACCACGACTGAGCGGGCCTTTACAATACTAGGCAATTACTTCGTCCTTTCCACCCTTCATGATGACGATTTCGCCCTCTTCCTCAAGACGTCTGATGATGCCTACAATCTTTTGCTGTGCTTCCTCTACATCACGAACACGGAGATTGTGCAGGTATTCCATTTCACTCTTTACCGTGTCAGCCATACGCTGTGACATATTGGCGAATATAACAGCCGCAACATCTTTGTTTGAGCCCTTGAGGGCAACAGCCATATCCTTTGTCTCGACTTCGCGGATAAATCTCTGAATCGAGAACGAGTCGAGTACGATAATATCTTCGAATACGAACATCCTCTTTCTGATTTCGTCGGTGAGCTTCGGGTCCTTTCTGGACAGTTCGTCGAAGATGTATTTCTCGGCGCCGCGGTCCACGGAGTTCATGACCTCTGCGATGTAGTCGATACCACCGACCTCCATCAGCTCTACGGAGATTACGGAGTCGAACTTTCTTTCGAGGATCATCTCTACCTGTTTGATGATTTCAGGAGAGGTTCTGTCCATCTTTGCGATACGTTCAACTACCTCGATACGGATGTCCTTTGGCAGCTCGGAAATAACCTGAGCAGCCTGCTCTGCTCTCGCATAGGAGAGAATCAGGGCTATGGTCTGCGGATGCTCGTTTACAATCATGTTCATGATGTTCTTTGCATCTGCTTTTCTGATGAATTCGAATGCCTTTGTACGGATGCTCTTCGTAACACGTTCGAGCAGCTGGTTACCCTGCTGCGGTCCGAAGGCCTTTTCGAGTACGCTCTTTGCGTAGTTGATACCACCCTCGAGGTAAACCTTTTGTGCCAGGCAGAGCCCGTAGAATTCCTTTACCACCATGTCGGAGACTTCCGGTGATACGGATTCCAATCTGGTGATTTCGTATGTTAATTTCTCGACGTCTTCTTCAGGAAGATTCCTGTAGATTGCCGCAGCCGCCTCGTCGCCTAGCGCAATGATAATCTGCGCTGCCTTTTGTCTCGACGTAAGCTCTGCAACCTCTGCAAATTTCATGCTTTTGCCGCCGAGGGACTTGGCCAGCGAATCTTCAGCCGGTGCAGCAGGTTCCGATGCCGGAGCTTCTTCTACATCCGGAGTTTCTTCTTGGACTTCGCCTTTTTTAATCTTTTTCTTGGCCATGTCTCACCTCTGAATAACTAATAACTAAAACTCATCTTCACTACGCAACCAAGTCTTGACCATCTGGGCCGCAACTTCCGGATTTTCCATAGTGAACTGTCTGATTTCTGCAATAACCTCGTCTTCGATTCTCTGGATAGGAGGCAAAATATCCTTTTCCAAACCTTCGCCGCCTTCGCCCGCTTCGCCGAGAGCTTCCTGCATAAGGCGTTGTCTTTCCATTTCCTCGGCCTCTGCAATCGCCGCTTCCTCGAGCGCCTTTTTCTTTCTGCGCATGATGAGAAGCAGTACGACAAGTGCGATGATGAGGAGTAATGCCGCTCCGATGATGATGTAGAGCAGATTTCCGAGGCCACCCTCTTCGATGATAGGCTCTTCACCCTCTTCGCTGAAGAACTTGAAGCTCTGGACCGTAACGCTGTCCTCCGGAACGCCCGCCGCATAAGCTACGGTTTCTGTGAGGTTTTCACGCTCGCCCGGATCAAAGCTTGGCTTGTCTATTACTACGCTGACCGATAAGCCTTCGATATAAGCGCCGTTCTTTTCAAGGAGCGTCTTTACATAGCTTACATCGTACTTTATCTGGTCGCTGGTTGACTGCGATGATGTCATGTTTTCGCCATCCGTTGTCGGATAGGTTACAACATCCGCATTGGTTGATGTCGCCGGAACGCCGCCGTCCGTGCCGGTGGATTGATAATTATCCGTGGCATGTGTTTCCTCGTAGGTAACACCGGTGTTATTTCCGTTGCCGAGCGGATCGGACGGATAGTATGTCATCGTCTCTTCGACGCGGTTGTCGGTATTGATGTTTGCGGTTACCGCAACCTTGGCATGTTCCTGTCCATATATCTTATTTACAATACTTTCGACTTTCTTTTTGATGGCATTTTCAACTTCGTAAGCAAGCTTGGTTCGCTTGGAATCAGTGCCTGTCGTGCCATCGTCGAGGAGCTCGTTGCCCTGTCCGTCCGTGATGGAAACGTTGCTCGGCTGGAGTCCCGCAACTGCGGATGAAACCAGATTACGAATACCGCCGACCTGAGTTTCGTCCAGCTCGTATCCCTTTTTCATGTGGACCGTTACGCTGGCGGATGCCTCGGTTTTTTCGGTCAGGTAGAAGATGCTTTCCTCGGCCTGAGCTATAGTTACGATTGCCTGCTTAACTCCCTCAAGGGTTTCAATAGTGGCGCCCAGTCTTTCCTGGAGCTGCATGGTCTCGTATTGCTTTCGCTCGTAGTCCGTTGTCAGCATATTGGAATTGTCCTGAATCAGATAATAGGACAATCCGCTCTTCGGATAACCGGCCGTAGCGAGAGCCATCCTGACCTCTGCCTCTCTGTCGGAAGGTACCAGTATGGCGTCGCCGCCCTCTACCTTGACCTTCACATCCATGTCGTTAATTGCCGCCAGGATTTCGCTGACCTCGGAAGCTGAAAGCTCGTCATAGATAGTCACATATTCACTTTTGTTCAGGATCATCGCCAAGACCAGCGCAACAACAAGTACAGCGACTATCGTTGCAATCAGGATGATTCTGATCCTCATGGTCAGACCACCCCAGAAGTTCTTGATTGGATCCAGTATTTTTTTCAGCGTCTCTTTCATTTGCTAACCGGCCAATTCGCTATGTATTGTTAGATGTTGGTGTTCATGATTTCTTTGTATGCGTCAACCAGCTTGTTTCTGATGTTCAGCATGGTCTGAAGAGCGACCTCTGCCTTCATCTCGTTTATCATCATGGTGTGCATATCGTCCATGTTTCCTATGGACAGGTTGTAGGCATCGACCTTTGTCTGATTCTCCGTTTCAATGACGTTGTTTATCATGCCGTTAAGCATGGTTTTAAAGGAGCTTTGTTCCGGCTCTTTATCCTGAACGTCATGGCCTTTTGGAGTATTGGTGAGCCAATTTATTTTGGATGTGTCGATGCTCATGTTGATAGGTACTATGTAACTCATTTAAGTGCCTCCCTAGATCTTCATATCCATTGCCTGCTGGAGCATTGCCTTTACTGCATTGAATGCCGTGATGTTTGCCTCGTAGGAACGGCTGGCATCCATCGCGTCGATGATTTCCTGGGTGATGTCCACGTTCGGATACATTACATAGCCTCTCTCGTCCGCGTCAGGATGAGTCGGATCATAAACCGGTACGAAATCGCGCGGATCCGCTACGACTCTGTCCACCTTTACGCCCGCGGAGCGGGAACCGCCGTGGTTGTAAGCCGAATTAATCGTTACGCCGTTTTTTGCAGCCTCGAGCACATCGTGGAACGTGAGCTTTTCCTCTACGCTCTTCAGTACCGGCACCTGTCTGCGGTAAGGACCGCCCGATTCGGTACGGGTCACCTCGGCGTTTGCTATATTCTGTGAAATGATATCGAGGCGATATTTCTGGGTCGTAAGACCTGAACCGCTGATATCAAGAGATCTCAAAAAGTTTGACATTTATTTTCCCTTTCCCATTAACCGTTTGTGGTAATAGCCGTCTTTAAGCGCGAGTACATGTTCGTAATGCTGTTTGTAAGATACATGTATTGAAGCTGCGCTTTGGCAAGCTCTATCTGCTGTTCATCAATGCTGACGTTGTTTCCGTCGGCACGCTCTGAGATTGAATAATCGCTGGTTACCGCGATTCTGGTTTCCTCTACCTCTTTAAGGTGGGATCTGATTTCGCTGCGGGTATGCGCCGTATCCTGGATTTTCAGGATTTCATCGCGGAGCGCATCCTCAAAATTGACGATTTTTGCCTTGTAATGAGGCGTATCGAAATTCGCCAGATTCGAAGATATTGCTTTTTGTCTCTGCCAAACGCCGTCGAGGGCTCTTTGGACGGTCGAGCTCATCAAGCTGTCGCCAATCATTTTTTCCACCTCCCCTTCCGTGAGATTTGCCGGCATCGTTTTCTGACATTCGCGGCTGCAAATCGAGCCGCCAAAAATGCCACCGGGCACTGTAATTTCAACACTTTCAGGTAGTTTCCCGAGGGCCTATTTTTGCATAAATTTCACCCTGGGTATACTACATCAACAATATTTTATCGCAAAATGCCCTATTTTGCAACCTTTTTTCGCTCTTTTTTATAATATTTTCACACTTTTTCTACAATATATGTGCGGACAAAAAGCCTTCCCCTGCCATCCCCTCAATGGGAAGGCTTTTTGCCCTCACTCTTTATTCAGCCTTCCCCTCGAGGGGAAGGTGGCACGCAGTGCCGGATGAGGTGTAAAAAAAATAAAAAAATTTTAAAAAAGTCCTAAAGTAAATTAAACTCTTGCCGATAATATTTACGAGCGGAGTAGAGGGTTTACCCAAAGCCCGTTCAAAAATCAACGTTTTTCACTTAAATCAAACCGAGGAAAGAGGTAAAATTATGGAAATTAGTTTTGTAAACAATGACAAGGCGATACAGCCAAAGCAGATTCGTGATCAGAATGAAGACGCAAATCGCAACGTCTCCAGCGAAGACAACAAAAAGTACACGATGAAGAATCGTGTAGACAGTGCTGAAATCTCTTCGAGCTACTCCGGCAACTTTGAAGACAAGCGCATCACTGTGGCTAAGTCCCAGATGCTCTATGAAGTTTCCAACGGCAGCAACAAGGTTGAAGATCTCGCACAGTCCATCTCCGAAGGCAAGTACAATGTATCGAGCGATCTTCTGGCAAAAGCTATTCTCGGATAGTATTCCCGGATAGCCTTATTTGGTTATGTGTGTTATAATAAAGTATTGGGTTTATTATATGACATACCATTTGGAGGATTTTTATGGCTTATTCAAAGCAGCATTACAAAGCACTTGACGACCTTTATGACTACATGAACGGGATTCTTGCAATCTACCGTGACGCTATTCCTGTGCTCAAAGACGAGCTGGATGCAATCATCGGCGAAGATACCGAAAAGCTAAACCTCGCCATGAACGCGCAGCAGGCGGTGATCCTAAAGACCCGTGATTTTGACGAGCGTATGGCTGAGTTCGGAAAGCTTATCGAAGTACCGAACGGCAGTCTGCGTGAGCTTGCGGAAAATCTCCCCGCAGGCGAGGGTCAGCGCTTTGCCAAACTACATGAAGACCTGAAGGTCACTATCGAGGAGGTTCTCTTCTATCGCAACAAGTGCAGAGAGATGCTCACTGCCGGTATGCACAAAATCGAGCGCATACTGGACGGCTCCGGCAATCCTCAGGAGAATACCACCTACGACAGTACCGCATCCGAAGTTCAGACTTCGCTCTTTCCAAAATCTTTAGAAAAGAAAATTTGATTTATTTAAATACATTGTTTATTTATCATTGTTACAATATTGGCAAAAAGCTATATTGGCAGCAAAGTTAAATAATCATAACCGGGCCTGCAAATGCAGGTCGTAAGGTTACCGTGTAAGCCCTATATATAATGTAGAAAAAATTCAAAACGTACTGTGAAAAACTTTTTCTTCATTTATATATGAGTATCAAGGAGGACACTATGGGTTCCACATTTGCATCAGTATATATGTCGTACCGTGCCATGAGCGCAGCCACCGCTGCCACAGGAACAGTCGGTAACAACATATCCAATATGAATACAGAGGGTTACACTCGCCAGAAAACTGTGCTTGAGTCTCAGACCTTATCCGGATTCCATTCCAGATACGATCAGAATCTCATCTCCACAGGAAACGGCGTAGCGGCTACCACCACCGTGCAGGTCAGGGATACCTTCCTCGACGCGAGATATCGTGCGGAATATGCCGACACCGGACGCTACGAATCCATCAGTTCCGGTCTGGCTGACATTGAAAATGTTCTCGACGAAATCAGCACAAAGGGTATGCAGAATCAGTTCGATGATTTTGTAAATCAGCTGCAAAACCTTTCACAATATCCTACAAGCAAGGACATCGCCCTGGTAGTACGTACTTCCGCGCAGCAGATGTCCCAGATGCTTAATGTCTATGCGACACAGCTCCAACAGGTAAGAGACCAGCAGGCTTATGACCTCAGCACCGTAGTTGTGGACACAGACTTCAATTCCACCGTTGAATCGATTGCTCACTTAAACGGTCAGATTCGCGAGGAATATCTGTACGGCAATAATCCGAACGAGCTTTTGGACCAGAGAAACAGCCTGATTGACAAGCTCTCGGAAATGGCAAATATAAAGGTAACAATTACCGCAGACGAGGTTGCCGATGGGCTCATGCTGGAGCATATGACCATTTCGATGTATGACGAAAACACCAGCGCTTCCATCGGACTTGTAGACCACACAAAGGCAAATGTCCTCTTTGTGGAGGATAACGACGAGCGTGTATCCATCGGAATGAATCCTTCGTTCCGCCTTGAGAACACCCCTTCCAATGTGGACTATGACGACATCACGGATTATTTCACCACAGGCGGAATTTCCGGATACCTCGATCTGTTAAACGGTAAAGGCGACTACGCAAACGTTGTCGAAGGCGAAAATGATTTTCGCGGTATTCAGTATTACCAGCGCCAGCTCGACACCTTTGCAAAGACCTTTGCCGAAACCTACAACCGGATAAACAGTATTGAGACTACGAATGCGACTGAAATTGCAAATCGCACATCGGCCATGAGCTTTGAAGAGACTCTTGCCCTTTGGCAGGATTCGCGCACTGAGTTCACCATGACCGAGGACCCGGCAGAGATTTCAGCTTTCACAGGCGGCCTCTCCGCAGATGAGCTTGACACATTAAAGGAAGCAATCAAAAAGAATCCGCGCCTCGGTGAGCTCGATGTTCTCGGCCAAAACATCTTAAAGATGCCAAAGGACGTCACCAGAATGACTCTTGCGAGAAAGGATCTCTTTACCCCTGCTGACGGCAGCGCAGAGATTACTGCACAGAACATCGCAATTTCATCCGACTGGGTTCAGGACAGTCTCTTTATAACTACAACAAAGGATATCACAAAGGAAAACGGCCTGCCTGAGCAAAAGGGCGGCAATGACAACATCGTCCGCATGATATCCGCAGTTTCAAGCGAGCACGAATTCCATACAGATCCTACGGACAAGACTACAGATCTCAAGTTCACAGGTACGTTCAATGAATATATGATTTCCATGGGCGGCACCTTGGCACTTGATGTAGAGCTCAATCAGAACTATATGGAAACGAGCAACACCATCCTCGCCTCCCTCGACAATTCGAGAGAAGCGACCTCCGGTGTATCGCTGGACGAGGAAGCATCAAACCTCCTCACCTTCCAGAGTGCTTACAACGCAGCGGCACGTTATTTCACCGCCCTCGATGAGATGCTGGACAAGCTTATAAACAGCACCGGCCTCGTCGGCAGATAGTGAATTCCCGTCGGGCATATAATGTGCCCCTTGGCGCTGATTTTCAAAGGCGTCACCTACATGTAGTGTATTTTCGGCGACATGTATTTACAAAAAAACATAAAATTTCGCTAATGTTTTATTAGGCATCGCCGATATATAATACAAGCAAGTGATAGGAGGACAAAGATGAGAGTTACATCCAAGATGATGCAAAGAACATATCTGAAGAACGTCAATTCCCTGACGACCGGTACTCAGAACAGTCTGAACCAGCTGTCATCCGGAATGAAGCTCTTCAAGGCATCAGAAAATACTGCGGCAGCGGTAAAGGCTTATCAGGTCAGAACCAGCCTCAACAGAAACGAAGGCTATTCCTCGAACCTGTCCCACGCAGACGCGGTTTTAACCTCATCCGAGTCCGTTCTTCTTGGTATAGAGGATAGATTAAAAGAAGCCAAGGCAAAGATCACCCAGGCTCTGAATACCACAAACAGTGATGCAGAGCGTGCGACAATTGCTACAGAGCTTGCTTCCATCCAGGATCAGATTTTCCAGGCAATGAACAGTAACGATTCCGGCTTTTACGTATTCGGTGGTTCAAACTCCGACAGCAAGCCTTTCGATACCGATGCCAACGGAAATTTGACATACAACGGTCACACTCTTTCGGATTTACCGAATGATCCGACCGACCCTACCGTGCATGCATTAAGCCACGATGCGCTCTACCTTGATGTAGGTCTGGCGCCGGAGCTTGACGCAGATGAAAACATCATTTCAAGCACAGTATTCGAATATTCCATTACAGGTATTGATGTAATGGGTTACGGCAAGACCGTAGTTACACCGGGCACGGCTACAACTGCAGCTACCGGCCTTACGGTTTCCGGAGGCTACACCGGCTTCGCAGACGATACCCTCACCTACAAAACAGTAGCTGTAAACGGCTCTGAGGGCATCACAGAAGACGGCTGGTACAACGCAGCAGGTGAGCTTGTCGATCCGGCAGACGTTGGCCTTACAGTAGAGGGCACCCCTGCCGCAGGCGACACAATCGACGTCAAGGCGGGCGATGTAGTCTCCTCCAATCTCTATGACATCCTCGGCGAGCTCATCAAGGAGTTCAACAAGAGCGACGATGCATCGGGCAGCGCAGGCTACAGCGTAGACCGCGCGGAGGATCTCCTCGAAGTATTCGACACAGCGGTAGCAACCGTTACAACACAATTAACAAATATAGGCTCCAAAACATCCTATATCGAGTATTCAGAGAATCGTATCAGCACACTTGATATCAATCTGAATCAGAAACAAGCCGATATTGAAGATGTGAACTATGCCGAAGCCTTCACTACATTCACTTCCCTGTACACCTCGTACCAGGCAGCACTTAATGTAGGCTCGAAGATCATCGGACCTTCACTCTTTGATTATATGAGGTAATTCTAAAAACTAAAGGAGAACGAAAATGGCAACTGGACCTTTATTAAAGATCGAAACAGTACCAATTTCATACGAGTTTGTAGAAAGTAAACAACCTGCATCTCTCTCCCACAGCATCGCCAAGCTTCAGGTTTCTCACGACTACGACAAAAAGGCCGTAGATATCAAACCGGAGAAGCTCCACTTAAAGCTTGACGGCTTTAGCAGCATCAACAGCAGGGACGCTGGATCGCTGAAGAACCTGTCTTACACAGCAACCGCCGGATATGACTCGTTGGGCAAGCTTACGCTCAACCTGAATATCACAGATGAAGAAACCGGCAAGCTCCGTTACTCACAGGTTGGCAGATCCCAAGCGGCCATGGCCGACAGCATCGGCACAGGCAGAAATGACGATTTCGTCAACTACTTCCCTCTCGGAGATTCTGACATTTCCATTAGCTTTGACCTGAGTGGTCTGCATGACGCCGAAGACGTCAGCTTCACCCCACCGGATCTGGAGCTAAAGGTAAAGGAGATGCCAAAGGTTATCATTACTTACATAGGCGGTCCGCTCTATTTCCCAAAAAGTGCAGATCCAAACTATGTGCCCGAACAAGGCAGCAGCTTCAGTAGTGAAGCTTAACCTATGCGCAGGCTATATACAAACACCCACATAGACAAAGTCTATGTCTGCATACTCCATCAGGTCCGGCCGGGCCCGGAGATATGCTTTACATAGAGCAGTCTGTGTTTATACGGGACCAGTCTACCCTTTTTTCGGGAGGGTAG
>JAEEGU010000064.1 GCA_016280485.1 Bacillota bacterium
ATAGACTTTCACGACCGCCAGTATTCGAAAATCTTTGCCACCTGGTGTTGTGACAAGGACGAGGAAGATTTCACACTGCAAAAAGAAGAAATCGAAAGCGTACTTTGGATGGACTTTGAAGAATGCCTCGATGCGGTAAAACACAATAAAATCAAGCACTGCATCGCAATCGAGGAACTCGAGACAGTTAAAAAAGGTATCGAGCATTCCATTAACGAAATTTGATATATAGATATATAAACAACGCAAATTGCCGAAATTAAAGAGCAGGAAAGACAAAGAAAGGACCGAAATGGGAGTACAAAAAAGAGTAAAGGAATATTTCGAGAAAAACTTCACCGGAGTGTTGCACACAACCTTAAACCCCGAGGGGCCGGGAGTAATCAGAATTCATCTGATTCCGCCTAAAATCACGGACGATGAGCCGGTAGGCAGCATCGCCATCTTAAACGGCCAGGATATATTGCCGGTCAACACGACATGGGCAATTATCCTTGCGGAATTCATTAAAGAAGTAAACAAATACGAGGGAAAGCCGCTTAGCGATGAGACGGTTGATGCCATCGCGGAGAAGACCTGCAAAAATGTCAAAAAGGTTTTCCACTTTGTCAGCAAAAAGCTGATTCGCCGCGACCTCTACACAATCATGAAAACCTTCATGCAGGTTGCGCGCGGGCAGTGGGTTGATGAGGATGTCGAATATTTAAGCATCGGCGACTATGCGCCGTACATGACCGCACCGCACAGAATGGACCTGATGGTCAGCGCGATGACCGTGGACGGCAGATGGAACTGCAACCAAAAGTGCCTGCATTGCTATGCCGCAGGTCAGACTCATGCCGAGGAAGCAGAGCTCTCTACCGAGCAGTGGAAGAGAATTATAGACAAGTGCCGCGAGGCGAAAATTCCGCAGGTTACCTTCACGGGCGGTGAGCCTACCATGAGGGGCGATTTGGTTGAGCTTGTCGAATATGCCGCATGGTTTGTCACAAGACTCAACACAAACGGCGTGGCGCTTACAAAGGAGCTTTGCGAAGCACTCTACAAGGCGAGCCTTGACAGCATGCAGATTACATTCTATTCAAAGGACCCGGCTGTACACAACAGACTGGTGGGCGAGGAACGCTACGAGGATACGGTGCGCGGCATTGAAAATGCCCTCGCTGCGGGAATCAATTTAAGCATCAACACGCCGCTTTGCACACTGAATCGCGACTATCTCGAAACCTTAAAGTTCCTCTACGAAAAGGGCGTAAGGTACGTGACATGCTCGGGTCTCATTACCACGGGCAATGCGGCGCTTTCCGAGTCGGAGGCGACGCAGCTAAAGGCAGAAGAAATAAAAGAAATACTTCGCGAGGCAGTGGATTTTGCCTATGCGAACGAAATGGAGATAAGCTTCACTTCTCCGGGCTGGGTGGAGCCGGAGTTCTGCGAGGAGCTTGGCATCAATGCGCCGAGCTGCGGAGCATGCCTTTCCAACATGGCGATCACGCCTTCGGGCAATGTGGTGCCGTGCCAGAGCTGGCTGTCGGATGAGCCTCTTGGAAACATCCTGACAGACGACTGGCAGAGCATTTGGGAAAGCGAAAAATGTGCCGAGCGCAGAGAATTTTCGGCAGAGCTTACGGGCAAGTGCCCGCTCAGAAAGTGCGGCTGCGGGACTGTGGCAGAAGGAGGTTGTATCTAATGAAAAAGAGAATAACGAAACGTGCGGCTTCTCTTACGCTGTGCCTTGTGCTTGTCAGTGCCTTCTGCTTGCTTGGTGGAATCTCGGGCGTGGCAGCGCCGGTCTTTGCGGATGAGCCGACAGATATAATTCGCGACTACGAGGTTACCGTTGATGTAAACGAGGATGCGACGCTGAATCTCAATTACCACTTCGAGTGGGAGGTACTGGAGTCTGACGGAATCGGGCCTGTCAGCTGGCTTAAAATCGGTATTCCGAACGGCGCCTACAGGGATTACGCGGCTCTGAGCGAAAATATTTCCGAGATTTATCCTTATATGGATTCGGGCATGCATATGATGCGCCTGGATTTTGACCGCAACTACTACGAGGGCGAGGTCATTTCCTTTGATTTCAGCGTGACGCAGGACTATATGTACCAGATGAACGCGTATGAAGAGGGCCTGACATCTTACATTTTCACACCGGGCTGGTTTGACGAGGTAGAGGTTGAAAAGCTGGTTATCCGCTGGAATGCTGAAAGTGCGGCAAACTGGACGCCGGCGGGACTCGTGCAGGACGGCTATGTAACCTGGGAGGATCATCTGCAGCCGGGCGGAACCTTTA
This sequence comes from Bacillota bacterium, assembly GCA_016280485.1. GTDB lineage: Bacteria > Bacillota > Clostridia > Peptostreptococcales > Anaerovoracaceae > UBA3871. Next base: position 2,297 of record JAEEGU010000064.1, read on the forward strand.
CGGTAAGAGTGGATTATCCAAATGATGCGTTTGCTTTTGATGAACAAAAATATACACTGGATGGCAATTACAACGGCTATATCGACGATGAGGGCTACTGGGTAGAGGATGATTATTACGGCGACTACGACGATTCCGATGATTTCGTTGACACTATCATCGGCGCGGCGGGACTCATATTCCTCATCCTGGTGATTGGCGGCGGAAAGAGCCAGCTTAACCAGTTTGCCTATAGCAGAGGCTCCGGAATGAAGAGCAACAGGACGCGCAAGATGGTGACTCGTACGATAGTCGAGTATTGGGAAAAATGCCAGGGCTGCGGCGCGCCGAGAGGCGAAAACGAGACGAAGTGCCCTTACTGCGGGCGCAGCTTTATAAAGAAGGAATCGAAATTTACCGAAGAGGAGATTCCTGAACCGGACCGCGAGGAAATTCTGAGCAAAAAGACAAACGGCGAATACCGTTGTTCCTCTGCTCCAAACAAATATGTAAGGGTTAATGTTGTGAACGTTCCGACCACTCACGGACACACCCCGACAAGCAGGTTGGGCGGAAGCCGTGGCGGCGGCTCACGCGGCGGCGGACGTTCGAGCGGCGGCTGCGCGCACAGCAGCTGTGCCTGCGCACATTCATGTGCTTGCGCATGTGCATGCGCATGTGCGGGCGGCGGCAGAGCGGGCTGCAGCACAAAGGATTTCTACAACACCGATTTGAAGCTCAGACAGCTTGAGCTGAAAAACAGGAGATAATGAGAAATGATGAATATACTTGAGGAAGCTATAATATATGCGACGATAATGCACCAGGGGAAAATCCGCAAATTTGGTGAAACACCGTATATTCTGCATCCGCTTGAGGTGGCGCAGATTTTGGCGACTATGACCGACGATCAGGAAATCATCACGGCGGGGATCCTTCACGACATCGTGGAGGATACGGATGGTACACTTGGCGAGATCAGGAGCCGTTTTGGCGACAGAGTGGCAGAGCTGGTGTCCTCCGAATCGGAGAACAAATATCCGGGCGAGGATTCGGCGGCCTCCTGGAAAAAGAGGAAAGAGGAGTCGCTCAAGGTGCTTCGAAACAGTACCGACATAGGCGTGAGGATGCTGTGGCTTGCAGACAAGCTTGCAAATATGCGCGGACTTGCGGGAGTCTATTCCGAAAAGGGCGAAGTGATGTGGCAGAGCCTCAATCAGAAGGATCCTGATATGCACTGCTGGTACTACAAAAGCGTTGCGGAGATTACTGAGCTTTCGCTTAACAAAACCGGCGCCTTCAAGGAGTTCATAAAGCATATCAACTTTATCTGGCCGGGCACATTTGATACCGAAAAGACGAAATACAAAAAGTATCGCGAGGTTTCCATCGAGGGCTGCAAGCAGATAGGGCGCGGCGCAAAGGGCGAGGTTTATCGCTACGACGACGAGCTTGTAATAAAGGTGTTCAACGAAAATAACACCTACCACGATGTGGAGCGTGAGATTGCTTTAAGCCGCAAGGCGTTCATTTTAGGCATCCCGACGGCGATTTCCTTTGGAATAGTTTCCGTAGGCGACAAATACGGCGCGATGTACGAGCTTGTCGATTCAGACACGATTTCGCGCTGCATCGAAAGGGCACCGAGCAGGGTTGCTGAATACGCGGGCACCATGGCGGAGCTTGCGCGCACAATTCACGGCATCGAAGCTGATGACGACGGCACATTCCCTGAGGCTTTGGAGAGAATCCGCGAATACATAACAGGAGGTATAGGCTGTGAGGACGAGGCTCTTGCGGCAAAATGCATGAAGCTGCTCGATAGTCTGCCTGCGAGAAACACACTGGTTCACGGTGATTTCCACACAGGAAATGTATTTCTGCAAAACAGCGAAGCGCTGCTGATTGATATGGACAGAATCTCGCGCGGACATCCAATATTTGAGCTTAGCGACCTTTACTATTTCTATAATACGCTTGGCGAGGAAAGCCCGGAGGTAATCGAGGGCTTTATGGGATTCTCTTACGATACCGCAAAGGAGTTTTTTAAGGCATTCCTTAAGGAGTACCTTGGAGAGGCGGACGAAAAGAGACTTAGGGAGGTTACCGAAAAGGCTTCGATACTTGGCTATGCTCGGCTTATACGTAAGCTTCGCAAAAAAGGGAAGCCTTCCAATGAGGCTCAAAAGGTGATAGACAGTTGCACCGCAAAGCTAAAGCAGCTGACGGAAAAATACGATACACTGGATTTTTAGTAAAACAAAAACGAGGATGAAGCATCCTCGTTTTTTATATGTTTTTTTGTGTGTTATAAATTATTTATAGCAAATGGTCTCGATTTCTACCAGAGCGCCCTTTGGCAGTGCGCCAACCTCTACTGCGGAACGTGCAGGATACTGACCTTCTGTAAAGAACTCTGCGTAAACTGCGTTCATAGCGGCAAAGTCACTCATGTGAGCGAGGAAAACGGTAGTCTTTACTACGTTGTCCATTGTCATGCCGTTTGCTTCGAGGATAGCCTTCACGTTTTCGAGGGACTTGCGGGTCTGAGCCGTAATGTCGCCTTCAACGAGGTTGCCTGTTGCCGGGTCGATAGGAATCTGGCCGGATGTAACTACGAAAGTACCGCAATCGATACCCTGTGAATAAGGACCGATAGCTGCAGGAGCGTTAGGTGTTGAAATAATCTTTTTCATTTTATGTCCTCCCGGTTATTAATTAACTGTTTTAAATGCGACACAATATCTTATCGCAATAATATATTATCTCACAAACTGAATTATCTGACAATATGCAAACCGAAAAAAGGGTATTCAAAAAACTTATAACCAGTATTCAATTATACTCGCTACCACTTTGACGCAATAATGTGATAACTTCTATATGGGTGTAATGAAAAACGCCCGATTTGGTATGTAGGTTTGGAAATTGACATTTTGTTACCATCATTTAAATCTATGGAGGTTATATTATGACACTTGATAAGAATTGCGGATTTGGCACAAAGGCCATCCACGCAGGAAACGTAAAGGATACTCAGTACGGTGCACTGACTACTCCTATCTATCAGACATCAACATTCGTATTTGACAGCTGCGAGCAGGGCGGCAGACGCTTTGCAGGTCAGGAAGCAGGATATATCTATACAAGACTTGGCAACCCTACAGTTTCCGTTCTTGAGAGCAAGATTGCTGCACTCGAAGGCGGCGAAGCTTGCGTAGCAACAGCTTCCGGTATGGGCGCTATCTCATCCTGCCTTTGGAGCATCGCAGGTGCAGGCACACATATCATCGCTGACGGTACACTCTACGGCTGCACATTTGCACTCTTAAATCACGGCATGACAAAGTACGGTGTTGAGGTTGACTTCGTTGATACTTCCAACATCGAAGAAGTAAAGAAGCACTTAAAGAAGAATACAGTTTGCGTATACCTCGAGACTCCTGCAAATCCAAATCTTAAGATCGCGGATATTGCAGCAGTTGCAAAGGTTGCACATGAATACAACAAGGACATCAAGGTAGTATGCGACAACACATTCGCATCCCCTGCAATCCAGAATCCACTCGCACTCGGCGCTGACGTAGTTGTTCACTCCGCTACAAAGTATCTGAACGGACATGGCGATGTCATCGCCGGATTCGTAGTAGGTAAGGCTGACTTCATCGGCACAGTAAGAATGTTCGGACTCAAGGACATGACAGGTGCTGTAATGGATCCTTTCGCAGCATTCCTTATCTTAAGAGGCTTAAAGACTCTCGAAATCAGAATGGAAAGACACGCTGCAAACGCAATGAAGGTTGCAGAGTTCCTCGACAAGAATGCTAACGTAGAAAAGGTTTACTACCCTGGGCTTCCGGGCCACCCTGGTCACGACATCGCAAAGAAGCAGATGAAGACCTTCGGCGGAATGCTTTCCTTCGAGGTAAAGGGCGGCAGAGCTGCAGGCGTAAAGCTGGTTAACGCTCTTAAGCTGGTTACAGTTGCTGTATCCCTCGGAGATGCAGAAACTCTCATCGAGCACCCTGCTTCAATGACTCACTCAACTTACACTGAGGAAGAGCTCGCAGCAAGCGGCATCGCAGGCGGCCTCATCAGACTCTCCGTAGGTCTTGAGAATGCAGAAGACATTATCGCAGACCTCGAGCAGGCACTCAAAGCAATCTAATAGCCATTTAATTTCCAATTTGCAAAATAAACGGGAAAAGCAGGACGGTGAAAACCGGCCTGCTTTTCTCGTTTTATTATAATTCCATTGTAAACTATTTTGATCCGTACTTTTCTGCATGAGCCTTGATGGCATCAAAGGTTTCATCGCTGAGGTAGTGCTCGACGCGGCAAGCATCCTCTGTTGCAATCTTTTCGTCAACACCGAGCCTCATGAAAAGCTTTGTAAGTAGGGTGTGTCTTTCGTAGATGCGCTTTGCGTGGCGCTCGCCCTCCGCTGTAAGGGTGATGTGGCCGCCGCCGTCAATTTCTATGAGACCTTCCTTTTTTAGTATGCCCATCGCGCGGCTTACCGACGGCTTTGAAAAGCCCATCTCTTCAGCAACATCTATGCTGCGCACCTGCGCGGACTTTTGTGAAAGGACGTGTATTGTTTCCAGGTACATTTCACCTGATTCAAGTAAAGCCATAATATATTCCTCCTACAAGTTAGCACCACCTTATCACAGAAAAGCCTAAAAATCAAGCGATTTAAGGAATATAAAAAAATAAATTTTTTCTTTGCGAATTTGCTTGACAAGTTAGCATGGACTAACTATAATAAGATATGGTTAGCAAGGGCTAACCAAAAATAAACCGCATTGGTTAGCTAATGCTAATCGGGCACAAAGGAGGAAAAAATGATGCCTCTTAATTTTGCGGAAAAGAATCAGGCACAGATTATCAAAAAAATCGGCGGCAATCCTGAGGTGAAGCAACACCTTGCGGACCTCGGCTTTAATGTAGGCGGAGAGGTGAGCGTAGTCAGCGCATTCGGCGGCAACATCATCGTAAAGGTCAAGGAAAGTCGCATCGCAGTGAGCGAAGAGCTTGCGCGGAAAATTATGGTGTAACAGGAGGAAAACAAATTGAAAAACTTGAGAGAAGTCAAAATCGGCGAAACGGCGAAGGTCGTACGCCTGCATGGTGAGGGCGCTGTAAGACGCCGCATCATGGACATGGGAATTACCAAAGGCGTAGAAGTATATGTACGCAAAGTAGCGCCGCTGGGCGATCCGATCGAAGTAACGGTCAGAAATTACGAGCTCTCCATTCGCAAGGCGGATGCAGAGATGATTGAAGTTGAATAAGGAAAGGATGATTAAAATGAATATCAGAATTGCACTTGCCGGAAATCCAAACAGCGGCAAGACGACACTTTTCAACGCGCTGACCGGTTCCAATCAATTCGTGGGAAACTGGCCGGGCGTAACTGTAGAGAAAAAAGAAGGTAAATTAAAGAAACATGAAGGCGTGGTCATCACAGACCTGCCGGGCATATATTCGCTTTCTCCTTATACACTGGAGGAGGTCGTAGCAAGAAATTATCTCATCGGTGAACGTCCTGATGCGATACTTAACATCATCGACGGAACCAACCTTGAGCGAAATTTATATCTTACAACTCAGCTCACGGAGCTGGGAATTCCTGTTGTCGTAGCCATCAACATGATGGACGTTGTCCGCAAGAACGGCGACAAAATCGACACAGAGGAGCTTTCACGCCGTCTCGGATGTAGAATTGTAGAAATATCGGCACTCAAAGGAACGGGTGTCAGTGAAGCTGCCGAGGCGGCTATCGAAGCTGCAAAGAACGTAAAAACAATACCTATGCATACATTCTCAGGACCTGTGGAGCATGCCATCGCTCACATCGAGGAAGCAGTCGTTCACGGACTGCCCGAGGAACAGCAGCGCTGGTATGCTATCAAGGTCTTTGAGCGCGACGAAAAGGTGCTCGAGAAGCTGAATGTTGCAAAGGATACGCTGGCTCATATCGATAACGATATCAAGGCCGCAGAAGCAGAGCTCGACGATGACGCCGAAAGCATCATCACAAACGAGCGCTACATCTATATAGCGGAGCTCATCAAAAGCTGCTACAAAAAGAGAAATGCGGGCAGCCTTTCAAGCTCCGACAAAATCGACAAAGTTGTCACTAACCGCTGGCTGGGACTGCCTATCTTTGCTATAATTATGTTTATAGTATACTGGGTTGCAATGGTTGGAGTCGGCGCGCCGGCGACGGATTTCACAAACGACTGCATATTTGGCGACGGCTTCCATCTCTTTGGAATGGACGGCGGCTACGGAGAAATCGCTGAAAGCTATGCCGAAGCATCGGCTATCGTCGATGGCTACGACATCTATGTCGATGAAACCGGAATTGTTCCGGAAACAGAGTTCACCTATGAGGTGATTGACGACGAAACACTTGAAACATCTACAGAGACTGCAAGCATCTCGGATTACGAGGATGCGCTTGCAACTCTGAATGAAATAGGCGACGAACCCGATCCTGCAGATTACGGAACATGGGTGCCGGGAATACCCGCACTTGTCGGAAACGGACTTGAAGCCGCAAATGCCTCCGATTGGCTCTCCGGTCTCATTCTCGACGGTATCGTAGCCGGTGTGGGCGCGGTTCTCGGATTTGTACCACAGATGCTGGTACTGTTCATTATGCTCGCCTTCCTTGAAGCGTGCGGCTATATGTCGCGTATCGCTTTTGTACTCGATAGAGTGTTCCGCAAGTTCGGCCTTTCCGGCAAGTCTTTCATTCCAATGCTTGTCGGAGTCGGCTGCGGAGTACCGGGAGTTATGGCAAGCCGTACAATCGAAAATGAGCGTGACCGCAGAATGACAATCATGACTACAACCTTCATCCCTTGCGGCGCAAAGGTGCCATTTATCGCGATGATTGCGGGCGCAATCTTCGACGGCTCGGCCTGGGTTTCGACCTCGGCTTACTTCATCGGTATGGCGGCAATCGTCATCTCCGGTATCATGCTTAAAAAGACAAAAATGTTTGCGGGTGAGCCTGCACCGTTCGTTATGGAGCTTCCACCTTATCATATGCCAACCCTCGGCAACGTGCTCCGTTCGATGTGGGAACGCGGCTGGTCGTTCATCAAAAAGGCCGGCACAATCATCCTGCTTTCAACTATCGTAATTTGGTTTACAAGCTTCTTTGGATTCACTGAAGACGGATTCCGCATGCTTTCCGAGGAAGAGCTCGACATGTCGGTTCTCGCAACCATCGGTGGCGGCATAGCGTGGATCTTCGCGCCTCTGGGCTGGGGGAACTGGCAGGCGGCTGTCGCTTCCATCACCGGCCTTGTGGCAAAGGAAAACATCGTCGGAACGATGGGCATACTCTACGGCAGCGGCGATCTTTCCGCCTGGGATGCACTCGCGGGAGCGTTCACAGGAGTTACGGGCTTCTCGTTCCTCGTATTCAACCTGCTCTGCGCACCTTGCTTCGCGGCTATCGGTGCAATCAAGCGTGAAATGAACAACGCAAAGTGGACATGGTTTGCAATCGGTTATCAGTGCGGATTTGCTTACATCATCGGTCTGATGATTACGCAGTTCGGCGGACTGTTCACAGGACATGTGAACGTAATCGGGCTGATTGCGGCTGTAGCGGCACTCGCGGTAATCATCTACATGCTGTTCTTTAAGAAGCACGAGGAAGCAACCAGACTTACCGAAAGGAATTACTAAAATGAGTTCATGGTTTATTGAAAACATTGGGAATATAGTCATCAGCTTAGTGCTTGTCATGGCGGTTACGCTGATTATCAGAAAGCTGATAAACGACAAAAAGCACGGCAAATCTTCCTGTTGCGGGAACTGCACGAGTTGTGCCATGTGCAGCGCCTGCAAGCGCACCGAAAAAAAGTAGTTTTGGTGAAAAGAAAATCACTTTGGGAATCTCCCAAAGTGATTTTTCTTATGTAATATTTACTCTTTGTAGTTTGTGAATCCGGAAGCTATGCTCGGAGAAGATTTCCAACATCTGTAATAAGTTCCCGTGCGAAATCGAATTTGTGCCAGTACAGGAGAAATCCGTGCATTGCTCCGGGCGCGCGGATGGCAGTGACATCCGCGCCGGCGGCGGCAAGCGCCGCCGCGAAGGCTTCGCCGTCGTCCCGGAGCGGGTCGCATTCTGCGCTCACCACGATTGTGCGCGGCATCCCCGAAAGCGCGCGCAAATCAGCGGTAGCGGCGCTCTTCCCCGAAATGCGCCGGCCCGGATAAAAGAGCGGATCGTCATCGCTCAAATCCTCCGGCACCCTCATCTTGGCAAAATAATCTATCATTTCGCGCGGCAGGACATAGTCCCCGCCGCCGAACTCCTTCATCGATTCCGACTGCTCCGGCGGAACTGCCCCATAGTCCCCGTAAAAGAGAACCTGCGCGTGCACCATCGGGTAGTCGTCGCTTTCAACCATGGCAGCGAGCTTGCTTATCGCAGCGCAAATCGTCGCACCCGCACTGTCGCCCGAAAGAATAATCCTTGACGGGTCTATATTCAGGCTTCTCGCATGACCGCGCACCCAGCACAGAAGTGCCCACGCATCCTGCAGATATGCAGGATATTTATTTTCCGGACAAAGCCTGTACTCCGCTGAAATAACAACGGCGTTCCACTCTTTTGAAATCTGCCGCGTCAGCGCATCATGGCTTGCAATGTTGTGCAGCACAAAGCCTCCGCCGTGGAAATATAAAACCACGGGCAGTGCTTCGTCTGTAAGCGTTGGGCGGAATATGCGCACCTTCAGGCTCGGAGCCTTTGCCTCGGTCACAGCTTCTATGAACGGGCGATAGCATTCAAACTCCGGCTTTACCGTGTAGCGCGGTGCACCCGTTACCACCGTGCCGAACGAAATCAGGCGATCCTCTGTGAATGCGATATCCGTCACAAATTCCTTATCGTTAAAGGCCGCATTTGCGCCGATGCGCAGGGCATTAAGCCTTGCGCCCGGTACAAAAAACGCCTTTTTTTCTATCTTTTCGCGGTAAAATTCCGCAACCTGTCTGTCAAGAGACATTTCACACCTTCACTTTCACGATGCCGGCATTAAGCCTGCTAGAAGCACTTTTTCAGAACATGCTCAGGTAGCTCTTCCTTTGTCAGCGAGCTTACGACAAAGTAAGCGATACCGCTTGCAATCAGAGCCAGCACAATCTCATGAATGTGGAAAGGCGCAATCTTGTTGAGATTAAAGAATACAAATGTTGCAATTCCGACGATAACCGCCGCAATGGAACCCTTTGCATTTCCGTACTTCCAGTAAAGTCCGCCAAGAAGCGGCCAGAAGAATGTGGATTCGAGTCCGCCCATAGCAAAGAGGTTTACCCAAACGAGGATGCTTGGCGGGTTCAGCGCAAAGATGAATACCAGAACGCCGATAATGATTGTCAGCGCGAAGCTGTATTTCTTTACCTTTGCCTTGAAGGCCTGAGCCTCCGCATCGTCACTGTGCAGAGCCTTCTTTACCTTGTCCTTTGCAAAGTATGTCATCCAGATGTCTGTAATGATTGTCGCCGATGCGAGGAGCAGTAGCGAATCGACGGTGGACATAATCGCCGCAAGAGGTGCCGCAAGGAACAGTCCGCCCGCCCATGCAGGCATGTAGTGGAGTACAATGTAAGGGACTACCTGGTCAGTGCTGCTTACAGCACCTTCAGGAATCAGTGGCCCTGTAAGGGCGCCGATGAAGTGCATACCGATCATCAGTATGCCGACTACGATGGTTCCGTAAATCATCGCGCTGTGGAGCGATTTTGTGTCCTTAAAGCCCATTCCGCGAACCGCAGTCTGTGGGAGACCCATAACACCGATTCCGACCAGAACCCAGAAGGAAATGAGGTAGCCCGGGGAAAGCGCTGAAACGCCGGCGCCGGCCTCGCCCATGCCGAGGATGTTCCAGCCCGGAACAGCTGCGTCCACCTGATCAATCAGGTTGGCCGCACCGCCGCCTGCGTGGAAAACAAAGCCCATCAGAAGGAATGTGCCGATGGTCATTACGATACCCTGAATGGTGTCGGTGATAACTACTGCCGTGAAGCCGCCAACCGTCGTGTAGAGGATGACAACCGCTGCGAACAGCAAAAGCCCCGCCTTGTAAGGCAGGCCCGTTACGGTCTGGAGAAGCGCTGCGCCACCCATGAACTGCGCCACCATCTGAGTGATAAAGAACACCACAAGCGCAAGGCTGCAGATGATTACGACCGCTGGCGAATTATAGCGAACCTTGAGGTAGTCCGAAATCGTCACCGCGTGGATGCGGCGCGAGATTATGCCAAGCTTCTTGCCGAGGACGCCGAGTGTAAGGAATGCGGTTCCGATCTGAATGACCGCCACCCACGACTGAGTCAGCCCCCACGATGCCGCAAGGCCCGGGCCGCCGAGGAAGGAGCTCGCGCTGGTGTAGGTTGCGACAAGCGTCATAGCCAGCACCAGACCGCCCATTGTACGGCCGCCTATGAAATAGTTTGAGAAAAAGCCCGCTCCGGAGTTTTTGCTGGAGTTGCGTCTGCTCATCCATATGCCCATCAGTACGTTGAATACCATGTAGCCTACGAGGATTGCGAGGATTGCGATTTGCTTACTCTGCATGGTGCACCTCCTCTTCTTCGTCATCAAGGCTGAAATCCTTGAACACGCACTTAAGAAGGATGATTACACCAACAAGCGCGACAATAAACAGCCCCGGTGTGCTGAGCCACCACCAAAGCGGAAGCTTTGCGATGGTGATGTCGGTGGAGCCTGAAAGGCCCCAGCCAAAGCCGATGTGCCAGAGCACGCAGATGAAAAAGAGAATGAGAGTGGCTCTCGCTTCCTTTTTAATCTGAAGGCTTTTCTGATCTTTTGTCATTTTTTCCATTTTAACCTCCGTGAATAAAAAACATCCCGATGCCGATGCGGCACCCGGATGGAGGTATTCGGAGTTTACCATGTCAACCCGAAAAAGGCATCACGCTCGCTCATCGCGATACATGTGCAAAGGATCGACAATAAATGTTTTTCGCATGGTAAAGTTTCTTACAGAATACCGTCCACGCCGTTATTATAGCACCCCGGGGGTACAGTGTAAAGCCTTATTTACACAGTGCCTTTAAGAAAAGAGGCAGAACCTGCTGCGAGTACTGACAGAGCGAATAATTACCGCTTGAGAGGCACCAGTCGTACATCATGCCGCGCTCGAACATTGCATAAGCCTTTGTGATGTCGTTGATTGAAAGATCATCTCGAAAGAGACCTGCCCCCTGGCCCTCGATTGTAATCTGACGGAGCAGCTTGTAATATGTGCGCTCAGGCTCCAAAAGATGCCTTTCGCCTTTTGTTACAAGCTGTGTGCTGAAGAGTCTGCAAAGGAGCGATACCGAAACGGTGTTTTCAATCATCAGGAAGAGCTCGCGGTTCATATAGACAAGCTTTTCGAGCGGACCGCCGACAGCGTCAATATCCTCCATTATTTCCTCGTACTTTTCGTCAAACAGCACCGAAAGGGAGCCGAGCAGGGCATCCTTTGATTCGAAATAGTGGTAAAAGGAGCCCTTTGACGTGTTTGATGCCTCAACTATATCGTCTATGGTCGTATTGTCATAGCCGTATTTGTAGAAAAGCTGCCATGCGGCTGTTACTATTCTGGATTTTGTCTGGTTTTTTGCGGATTTTCTCATCGGAATCCTCCAAGTTTTTATAAAACGGTGATATTTTAAAAACAGTATATTATTAAGTATATAATTCAGTTTAATATATAGTGCCTGTAATTTCAAGTGTTTTAATGAAATGAATAAAAATATTTCATAATAAAGTACATTATACAGTCGATATTTCATCCAAAAAAGAAAAATGCTATTATTCTAAAGGAGGGCACAAAGCGGCCCAAATAAAAACACAACAGGAGGAAGGGCACAGACCCGGACACTACCATGCACTATTCGGAAGCAATTGTATTTATTCTATATTTCGTAGTTTTGTTCTTCGTCGCTACGGCGTTCTTCTTTAACGGCGGAAACAAGAATCAAAAGGACTATTTCCTCGGCGGGCGTTCTATGGGTCCCTGGGTTACCGCAATGTCGGCCCAGGCATCGGATATGTCGGCCTGGCTTTTGATGGGACTACCGGGATCGATACTCGCTTTCGGCTTTGGCCAGATTTGGATCGGAATCGGCCTGGCACTCGGAACCGCCGCAAACTGGATTCTGTGCGCAAAGAGACTGCGCAAGTTCTCCAAGGTGGCGGGAGATGCCATCACGCTTCCTCAGTATCTCACAAACCGTTTCAAAAGTGAAAAGAACACGCTGCAGATTATCTGCGCTATCATATTTTTAATTGCATTCACAGTATACGTTGCATCCGCATTCGTTGCCGGAACATCGGTATTCACCATGCTGTTCCCGGGCATTTCGGCGAGAAAAGCAATGATACTTTTTGCACTCATCATAGTAGGCTACACCTTCCTTGGCGGCTTCAAGGCCGTTTGCTGGACTGACTTTTTCCAGGGCCTGCTCATGCTGGTTGCACTTTTGGCCATTCCAATCATAGTGATGGCGACGCAAAACCTCGACACAGCGGCTCTTGCCAATGTGTACGAGTACGTAGACGCTTCCGGACAGGTCGTAATCTGCGACTTCGGTTCCGGCCTCCTCACTGCATCGTGGAAGGACATCGTTTCCGGCCTCACATGGGGCCTCGGCTACTTTGGCATGCCGCACATCGTTGTGCGCTTCATGTCAATCGAAAAGCCTTCCATGATCAAGAAGTCTGCTGCAGTCGCTATCGTTTGGGTTGTGCTTTCCCTTGGCGCAGCCTGCCTCGTTGCATATTTCGCGAGGATGATCATGGCGGAAGAGCTCCTTTCAATCGGCGCACAAAAAACCGTGTTTATTGCCATGGCGCGCCGCTTCTTCCCGCCGGCCATCTCCGGATTCCTGCTCGCAGCAATCATGGCGGCATCCGTGTCCACCGCGGATTCTCAGCTCCTGGTTGCCTCCAGCTCGTTCACTTCCGACCTCTACAAGCCGCTCATAAAAAAGAATGCGGCTGAAAGGGAAGTTCTCTGGGTGGGCAGGATTGCCGTAGTAATCATCGCCATCGTGGCGTTTGCCATAGCCTCCTCAAAGGGGTCCGGTGCGCAGGCAATCATGAACCTGGTTGAAAATGCGTGGGGTATCTTCGGAGCAGCCTTCGGACCTGTAATGATTCTGTCGTTCTTCTGGCGTCGCTTCAGCTATGCGGGCGCGGTAGCCGGCGTAGTTGTCGGTGCAGCAGTCGACATCCTCTGGCTCATGTTTCTTTCGGGAACAGGCATATACGAGCTCCTGCCGGGCTTTGTTGCAGGCGGCATAGCAGCTGTCATCGCAACCCTCGCCTCAAAGGCACCGGGTGCCGAGGTCCTCGCAATCTTCGATCAGGCAAGCCGCGCCGACTTCGACGAGTAGGCACAAGAAGCCACACAAGTTTGACTCTGCCCCCACTTGTAATTTGGTGGGGGCTGCTTTATACTTAAATTTAAGTTATTTACAGATTGACGGCTACGGCGGAGGTTTAGATGAGAGTCCTGATAGCAGAAGACGAAAAAGAAATCGCTCAGGGGCTAAAATTCCTTTTGGAAAAGCAGAAATTTGCGGTGGATATTGTGCACGACGGAGTCGATGCCATAGACTTTTTTGAAAGCACACACTATGATGTGGTGGTGCTCGATATTATGATGCCGCGAAAGGACGGGCTTGCGGTGCTTCGCGAAATCAGAAAGGGCCCTGCTAATCCGGATGTTCCTATTCTGATGCTGACGGCAAAGGCCGAGCTCGAGGACAGGGTTGCAGGTCTTGAGGCCGGTGCCGACGACTATTTGCCAAAGCCCTTTGCAACGGCGGAATTCTTAGCGAGAGTAAAGGCGCTTTCGCGTAGAAACAGCGGCTTTACCGGAAACAACATAGAGTTTGGCGGAACGACGCTAAATTGCGATAAATACGAGCTTTCCTGCAGTGGGAAGAGCCTGCTCTTAAACAACAAGGAATACCAGATGGCGGAGCTTTTTTTCCGCAATCCCCACATAGTCTTTTCAACAGACAAGTTGATGGAAAGAATCTGGGGTCTCGATTCTGAGGCGGAGATTGCCGTAGTCTGGACCTATATAGGCTTTGTGCGTAAAAAGCTCAAAGAGATTGACTCCGGGGTCGAGATTAAAACTGTGCGCGGAGCGGGGTACCTTTTGGAGGAAATTAAATGATTAAAAAGATGAGAAGGCGCTTCATCCTCGTGGCTATCCTCGCATTCGCCTTGGTTTCAGCGGTGCTGATAGCGGGAATCAATGCGGTGAACTACGTGCAGACCACAGAGCGCCAGGATGAAATGACCGCAATGCTGATAGTAAGGGGCGGGCTCTCGCAAGAGATGCAGCCGCCGAAGATGCCGGGCGAACCGCCAAAGGCACCGGGCTTTGATGATAACCGCGACATACGTGAGTTTGGCCGCGAGGCGCAGTTTACGACGAGATATTTCCTCGTCACATTAAACGAGAGCGGTGAAGCGGAAAGAATCGATGCCGATTTTATTTCGGATATCGACGAAGAAACCGCGGCGGAGTATGCAAAGCAGGTTATCTCTTCAGGAAAAGAAAAGGGCTACTACAAGCATTTCAGATACAGGGTAAAGGACAAAACAGCGCTTTTCCTCGATTCCGAGGTTCAGCTGCAGTTCATAGAAAGGCTCCTGATACTTTCTGTGGGAATAGGAATTTTGGGCATTGCGGCAGTATTTGTGCTGATAGTAATATTCTCGCGCAAGGTCATGCGGCCTTTCGAGAAGAATATGGAGCAGCAAAAGCAGTTCATCACTGATGCGGGGCACGAGCTCAAAACGCCTATTACTTCCATCACGACCAGCGCCGACATCGCGGCGATGGAGCATCCGGATGACGAGTGGATAGCCAATATCCAAAGGCAGACCGTGCGGCTTTCGAAGCTCACCGCAAACCTCGTGGCGCTCTCAAGACTCGACGAGGCAGAGCCCTTCGCCGAAAAGGCGGAGTTCTCGCTAAGCGATGCGGCGTGGGAAATCGCAGAGTCCTTCACGGCAGTGGCACAGGCAAAGCAAAAGGCTTACACGCAGGAGATTGCGGACGGAGTTAACTGCTACGGGAATCGCGAAGCGGTGCAGCAGGTAATCTCGATTCTGCTCGACAATGCGATGAAATATTCGGCCGAAAAAGGCGATGTAAAGTTAAAGGTTTACGGAAAGCCAAAAAAGAGTATAATAGAGGTTGAAAACAGCTGTAGTTTTGAGCGGGCTATAGACCCGGAGCGGCTGTTTGACCGTTTCTACAGGGTTGAGGATTCCCACGCGACGAGCACAGGAGGCACAGGAATAGGGCTCTCGATGGCGCGCGCAATTGTGGAGGCCCATAACGGTAAAATTGAGGCTTCTTTGCCCGGGGAAGGCAGAATTTGCTTCAAGGTAACTCTGTAGAAAGTCCATAATAGTCGAAAAAACGACAAAGAATTCGCAAATTACAGGAAAGAATGAAAAAGGTAATTAACAGAACAGGTATATATCTGATCATTTTCACGGTGTTCCTTTTGCTGGTAAATGCCACACTGGGTTTTGTGCTGATGGTGGCATCCAACGATGCGCTTCGGGAAATGGTCGAGGCGAGGATGCTGGACGTGTCAAATACGGCGGCATCAATGATAGACGGGGATATTTTGGCGGAAATCCAGGCGGATGATTTTTACACCAAGGACTACCAGAGCATTATGCAGGTTCTGACAAAATTCAGAGATAACATCAGCATGCAGTACATATACTGTCTGCGTGATATGGGTGACGGCACATTCGTCTTTACTATAGACCCTACGGTTCCGGACCCGGCGCCTTTCGGAAAGCTTGCCACATATACGGATGCACTCTACAAAGCAAGCCTTGGTACCGCGGCGGTGGACAAGGAGCCTTACGAGGACGACTGGGGCGAGTTTTACAGTGCATATACGCCTGTTTTTACTTCGGGTGGTGAAGTTGCCGGCATAGTCGGAGTTGATTTCAGCATAGAATGGTATGAACACCAGATGAAATCGCAGGTTAAATTGATTGCAATGATGACCCTGCTGTCGCTTTCATGCGGTGCGTTTATTGTATTTATCGTTGTTGCAAGGTACAGGAAGAGATTTGATGCGCTTTACAGCGATCTGAACGAGCTTTCCGACGGAATAGAGACGCTGGCAGGTGAGCTTTCGACGGACGGAAAGGTGATGGGCGAGGATTTGCTCGAAAAGACCCGGACCGGCGAAAGTGCAGTCCGCAACGATGACGATTTCAAACGCATAAGTGACAAGATTCGTTCTCTTCAGGACTACATGAGAGTTCAGATCAACTATGTTCGTGGCAAAACCTATCGCGACGGGCTTACAAATCTCGAAAACAGAACGGCTTATTTCGAGTATGTGGAGTTTCTGGAGGAACAGATAAGGGAAGGCTCTGCGGAGTTTACCGTGGGCATGTTTGATATCAACGGCTTAAAGGGTATAAACGACGCGCAAGGGCACGATATGGGTGACCGCGTTATAAAGAAGGCTGCCGAGATTTTGAGGGCGGCGTTCGGGGGAGAG
>JAEEGU010000065.1 GCA_016280485.1 Bacillota bacterium
ACTGACGAATCCAAGGAATGTTGAGGCCTTGGGCAACAAGGCACTTCTGGAAAAGCGGATCAACATCCGTGCCTCCGATTACCGCTTTGCAGACAAAAAGAAATACTATGTGGGCTTTGAGAATGCGCGGAAGCAAATGAAGGAAGGCACGAAGATCAAAGAGCTGACTGATCTTGCCACAAGCGCTTCGGACTTCACTGAGTCTGACATTGCCCAGCGCAACACCAAAATCATTTTTGGATTTATCAGTTTTATGCATGATAATGGATTGCTGGATGATGAATAATTTGAACTGAAGGTGGTATATCAATACCAACTACCATATGATATTAGAAAACCACATAAGGAGTAAAAAAATGGAAAACAACGAAAGAACAAAGCTAGAGTATTCGTCATTGCGTCAAGAAATATTAAATTCCATAAATATTTGCGATACATACAAAATAGCTATGTACACTGTCACGGTTGCTATTATTGCAATAGCGTTCTCACAAAAGAATCCTATATTATTTCTCCTTCCTTATACTGCCATACTTGCTTTTCAACAAGCAATATCTAAAAAAAACGAAAACACAATTGTTATAGGGGCGTACATTTCCGTTTTCCTGGAAAGAGGAAATGGCTGGGAAAGTGAAAATATAGAATTGAAAAAAATCATGCATGACAATGAATGGGATAAAACAAGTAAACCGAAGAAACCAAGCAGACATAACGTGCGACTAATTGATAAGCTATTTGGCAGAATTAGCTCTTGTCAACTTGGATTACTCTGCTCCACATTATGTCTAGTATATGCGCTAATTGAGCTTTGGAGTGCAAAGAGTTTTATAGATTATGTTAGGCCGTCGATTGCTATTGTTTTTGCAATTGTTCTATATATTTGCATTTACGAGCAGACAAAAAAAGTGCTGATTCTCGGTGAAAAAAAGCAACAGTATATTGCAAACCTGAACAATTACATAATGAACGTAAAAAAAGTATAGTCCTAGACCACCATAACCGGATTTCCTTCTCTACTATTTGCTCTTAGTGTGAGTGTTTCTGGGAGGTGCATTTTGAACCGTTGCTGAGTCTAACATCAGGACAGATATATTCCTTGGCGGGAACGATCCGTTCAAAAGTGCCGGGAGGGAGCGGCTGATGAGTGAAAAATGAAATATGACGAATACAAGCAAAGAGTTAATTATTTTCTGAAGAATGACAATCGGGAAGTAAACTATCAAAATCGAGTCGTTTTACCATTTCTTGAGTCTTTATTTCCTCGTAATTGTGTTGCAGATGTCTCTCAGTTGACTAAAAACTGGAAGGGAATCTTCCGAGAGCAATTTGCAGGATTATATACGCCGGATCTTCTGATTACAAATAACGCGTGGAGGCTGAAAGATCACTGCGATTGTAGAATGATTTTAGAAATAAAAACACCCACTGCACGCGATAGAACTCATGCAGAAAAAGAAGTGGACGAGTATCTCTGCAAAGGAATCCCAGTTGTTTTGACAAATTGTATTACGTGGGAATTTTTCTGGAACGGACAAAAGGAAACTATTAATCTGGAACAGAAATACTCGATAAAACCATACAATTTCCCGTGTGATGTTTGTTCAAGGCCAGATATTAGACACGTTCGATGGAAAGGAGAAAATGACTGGGTAAAGCTTAAGGAACTGATATTAAAGTACGCGAAATAGTAGGGCACTTTAATGATCAGCTAAGATATTCTTCTGTTGTGATTTAATAGGCCATTTGATAGGCATTGGATTAAGAGACTATGCATTACCGGAAAGCATTGGTGTAGTCTGCAACATTGTCGTTTCACTCCTCGAGTCATAACTTTGCCTGTGCACAACAGATATATTATTCCCATGAATCTTCCATGACTGTTCGACTATCAAACAGCCAATAGGACAGCTTAGGTGCAAAATCAAGGGCTTCCATAGACTCGCACTGACTTGAATGAAAGAAATCCATGGAAGCCCTTCCTTCTCTCGAATATTGAGGGTGAACTAAGCCTGCGTTCATCTTTGCAACTTACTTGTAAATGGGTGTCCCAAATCCGTAAATCTCATAGTAACCAACCGCCCATGTGTTGCTGGACACATTGTCTCCACTGTTGCCTTCTACGGTGTAAATGTAGCCATTCTCGACCTTTTCGACGATACCAACATGATCTGTAATGCCGTCTTGTCCGTTCGTTTCTGGCTTATCCCAATCGAAGTAGATGATGTCGCCAGGGTTCGGAATATAGCTGTTATCTTGCCATTGGTCACGGGCTCGGAACCAGCTCTCACCAGCGCCACAGCCTGCGGTTTTCGGGATAATGCCAGCGTCGATGTATCCGCACTCGTTCGCGCACCAGGAAACAAAGCAGGCACACCAATCCACACGGGAACTAAAGCCCATATAAGTCCAGTAGGTATCGCCGGAGTTTCCGACCTGTGACAGGGCGACCTCGACAATATCGCCGGAGAAGTTAATCCCGTACAGAGCTGAACTCCATAGACTGGCGTTTTCATCAGATAACAGTTCGGCAAGCTGTTCTCGCTGCTCGGCTGAAAAGCCATACTCATCTGCCATTTCCTCTGCGGTTTTGTGCGTGACGGTGATATAAAGCCTTGTGCGCGTGACCGTTGTTTCCGTTTCCACTGGGTTGCCCTCTTCATCCACGCTGGTTTCCATGACCGTTTCCGTGTAGCTCTCTGTGTGGTAGTCGATCTCGTTCATTTCCCAGAAGATGCTGCTCAAAAGAAGAAGCTTATACGCATCCATGCTTGCGACCTCCTGGGGATTATCGGGATCGGTATTGACCTTCACTGCGTAGACAGCCAAGACCTCCCGCCAGTTCGCCCTAACCCCGGTCATCACAAGGTCATCGTGTGTGTTGCTTTCCTTAATATCTCGAATCTCCGCTTGATAATCCGAGTTGATTTGTCGGACGGCATCCCGCATGGTCATACCCGTGCCTGTGTCTTCACCGGAAAAGAAGATAGCAAAGACGGAACCTATCACCAAAGCAATCATCAGAATGATGACTACGATAACGGCGGCAACTCCTCCACCTGCGGCTAAGGCTGCAATCAGTTCTTTGGTCGCCGCGATGATTGACTTGATTGCTTTTGCCGTTGCCACCGCTGCGGCCTTGACCGCTTTGGCCGTCGCGATTGCCGTCTGTCGTGCCATTTCAGCGAATTTCTGTGTCGCCTTCATGGATTCAACCGCTGCTTTCTTTGCGGCCTGAGCAGATTTCTCAGCGGTCTTGATGCCCTTCTCGGCTGTTTTCGCTGCCGTCTTGAGCTGCTTTCCGGTCTTCTCTGCGGTTTTCATGGACTTTTGCAAGGCGTCCTTCGTCTTGAGCGTCTGCTTCCCGGCAGAGCGTGTCGACTGCTTAATTGTCTGCTTTTGCTGCTCGGCTGTCCGAACCGTCCGCTCTCGCCGAAATGAATGCTTTCTTCTCTCATCTTGGAAACTCGTCTTCGCGTTTTGCCGTCCGAACTCCTGCGGAGAACAGGCAGTCTCTGTGGCACGGTGCTCGGAGTTGGAGGCAGCGCCAGATTGCCGCTGGGCAGGCTCTCTGTGCATTGTATCGGGCTCCTGTTCCATGCGTTCCTGAAGCTCCCGCTTTTCCTGGCTATGCTCCCGGATGGCGTCCTTGGCTTTTTCCTTCGCTTTTTTCGCACCGGATTTCACGGTGTTGCCCGCGGTATCCGCCGCATCCTCGGCAGCGTACTTCACCTGATCGGAAGCATACTCCTCCGGCGTGATCTGCCCATCATCCATCAGATTTTGGGCAGTATCCTTCGTGCGGATTAGCGCCTTCTTCATGTGCTGCGCCGCAATCTTGCTCCGATCCAGCACCTTGACGTCGTGCACGGTTTCTTTCGTTTTGATGTCAGGCGTAATGATACCCCCCTTTCCGGGGAGGCCATGCTAAGAAGCATGACCTCCCGCAAAGCAGCCCTCGCCGGGCCGCGTGGTCATAAGCTGGTACATCTTCGTGTTCTTAGGGAAGCGGTTGACAAACGGCACAACGACAGAGCCGTATCGGATGAGACCGCAGCCGGCATCGGCGCTGGTGATATAACTCAACTGCTCTTTCGAGATGTTCAGCAGCTCTGCCAGACGCATCCGGTCGGACGGAGCCTGATTCAGCATGACCACGAACTCGGAGTTGGAGAGCATAGTGGAAGCCTGAACAGAGTCCAGCAGATACTCCACGTTCTGCGTGATTGCAGTCGGATAGGCGTTTCTCTTACGGAACATCTTCCACGCAGATTCAAAGAAGTTCGCGCTGTGCTCGTTGGAGTAAACGATGTGGAACTCATCAATGAAGATATGCGTCCGCTTGCCGCGCTTCCAGTTCAGCGTCGCCCGGTTGAGAATGGTGTCGGTGATAACCAGCAAGCCGGTAGGCTTGAGCTGCGCGCCGAGATCGTGAATGTCGAACACCAGGATTCGCTTGTTCAGATCCACGGTGGAGCTGCCACCGAAGATGTCCAGGGAACCGGTGGTAAAAAGCTCCATCGCCAGGGCAATGTTCCGCGCTTCCTTTTCCGGCTGCTGCAGGAGCTTCTCCCGGAGCGTGGAGAGCGTCGGCACCATGCCGGACTGCTCCGCCTCGTTGTAAACCGCTTTGACGCAGCGGTCAATCAGAGACTTCTCCTGCGGGCCGACACCGCGGTTGTCAATCTGCTCCAGCAGAGACAAAATAAACTGGCTCTTGGTGACCAGCGGGTCACTGTCAGAGTCGCCGTATCCCTCCACCATATACATGGCGTTGAGCCGGTCCTTGCCGCCTGCGGCAATTCGAATGATGGAGCTGTCATCGCCCATCGCTTCGACCATCGGGGCATATTCGCCTTCGGGGTCGCAGACGATAATGTCATCGTCCGTGTTGAGCATCAGGAACATCATGTTCTGCTTGGCGGTGAACGATTTGCCGGAGCCGGGGACGCCGAGAAGAATTGACGACTGGTTCATCAGGTTTTCTTTGTTTACCATAATAAGATTATGGCTAACCGCATTTTCTCCGTAGTAGATGCCGCCCTTGTCCTGAATCTCCTGTACCTTGAAGGGCATGAATACCGCAAGGCTCTCTGTGGTGAGTGTGCGGAAGGTGTCAATCTTTCTGACGCCAATGGGGAGCACAGTGTTCAAACCGTCGAGCTGTTGGTACTTAAGGACAGCCATCTGACACATGTGCTTGCGAACCGTGGAGAGCAGTGCCTCGGTGTCCTCGTCCAGCTGCTGTTTCGTGTCCGCGGTCAGCACCATCGTGATAACACAGATCATCATGCGCTGGTCACGATTGGTCAAGTCGTTCAGGAAGTCCTTTGCTTCTGTCCG
>JAEEGU010000008.1 GCA_016280485.1 Bacillota bacterium
GCGTATGTCGCACCGCTTAAAAAATCGAAAATCTTTCTCGCAACACCGGAATCGAGGTTTGCAAGGTTTACAATGACAGGCTTTCTCGCCTTTAAGTTGTCAACAAGCTTTGGAGCTTCATCAAAGCTTGCGGGCTCGATAACCACCAGCTTCATAGATGTGGTCAGGCTGGAGGTTCTGGTCTGTCCCGCCGGCTGTGCCGTCTTTACGTCCTTGCCGTCCTTTGAGATAAGTGCCGGCTTTTGCGATGCCGCCGCCTGCTTCGCGTAGGAAGACTTCGGCTCGATTGTCTTTCTCTCGAGCTTTGCAGATGCAGCCTCTATTTCTTCTTCTGTGATATCTTCATCTTCTTCAATTTCGTCAAGACCGATGAGGTCCTTGAACTTATCAAATACACCCATTATTTTTCCTCCGTATTTATGCCTTTTTGCTGTAATCTCTTTCGCCGAATATAGCCGTGCCCACTCTTATGAAGTTGCTGCCCTCGGCAATTGCAACCTCGAAGTCGCCTGACATACCCATCGAAAGGTATTTAAAATCGAGTCTTTCGTGCTGTATTTTCGAGAATTCATCGAACTGCCCCCGCACCTCGCGGAAATAAACCGCCGCATCCTGAGGATTTTCCTCGAAAGGAGCGATGCACATCAGGCCGCGAATGCGGATGTTCGGGCATTTTTCCAGGATTTCGTGAATCATGCCTTCGGTCTCTGCCGTCGTTATGCCGAACTTGCTTTCTTCCTGCGCGGAATTGACCTGAATCAGAATATCCATGGTCAGATTATGCGCAGCCGCACGCTTTTGTATTTCCTCGGCAAGCTTCATCGAATCAACCGAATGAATCATTGAAACCTTGTCGATTATGTATTTAACCTTGTTCGTCTGGAGGTGACCTATAAGGTGCCAGCGAACAGGATTAACGCTGTCAAACTTGTCGACAATTTCCTGGACCTTGTTTTCACCGATATCGGTTACGCCCGAGGCAATTGCCTCGTTGATTTCCTCCGGAGTCCTGGTCTTTGTCACCGCACAGAGCACGATGTCCTCGCCGTCACTCCTGCCCGCAGCCTTTGCCGCCGCAAGCTTCCTCGAATTAATTTCGTCAATATTGCTCTTTATAGACATACTCCACCTCGCATATTACTACTGCGGTACACGCAGGATTTCATCATAAATGTCTATGGTTGCTACCTGCTTTCCCTCTGCATTGATGTATGTTCCCGGATACGCAACGGAGTTTTCACCGTCGCTTGTTATTATCTTTATCGGGGTGAAATTATATTCGCCCGTTTTGCTCTTTACATATACGCCCGGCTGCTCGTCGACGGTTGTGATGCTGGCATTTGGAATGATTACGCCCGAATATTCGGAGGCGATTATTGTCGCAGCTTCCATCCTTGCAGTCGGAAAGTCCTCGTAATATCTGTTGGTTTCGAGTGTGAGCTGCCACTCATCGCCCTCGTCCTCGAGAGCGGTAACCTTTGCGGAAATAGTACCCTTTTCCATGGCTACCTCCACTGTAGCTCCTACCTCGTATTTATATGAATCTCCCGGAAGTATCCAGGTCGTTATATACCACTTTGTATAGTCGCAGAGCTTGAAAAGCGGCTCGCCTCTGTTTGCGGTATCGCGAGTCAGATTGACAGGCTCGATATCCAAATTCTTCATGTCCGTAAAGGACAGATTAGGCAAGTTTTCCGGCGCGAACATCGCCTCACAGCCATCGGCAAAGAAGCTTACGCATCCGTTTATCGGCATCGCATAGTCCGGAGAAGTCACCGCCGCTCCCGACAGCTTTTGCGTGAGCTTTGCTATTTCACCGCTCGGAGTACCCGCATCGCCGGCAGAGATTGAAAGCACCTTTGCGCCTCTGCGAACCTGGGTGGCCTGACCGACATAGTAGTTTACCCGGCCTGTCCTGTCTGCCGCATATACTGTCTCATTGCGGCTTAGATAAACCGTCACCTCGTCGGTAGTGCGCAGCGACCCGTATTCGACGATAAGTGTCGGGGTAAGAGCCCCCGTCACCTTTGGCACCGCATAGATTGCGACGCACAGCCCGGCCATGACGAGCAAGTATAAAATTATCAGTGGTTTTTTAGTCTTCTTTTTCATTTCCACTCTTTATTTTATCATTTTTTTCGCCGTTTGTATATCTTTCGAGCACTTTTTTATGTGCCTTGGAGAGAGTCCCTTCGGCAAGTGCACGCTTAGCATAGCTTTCGAAAAGATCCGGCCTGCGCTCCTTTGTGAGTGCGAGCGACTGCTCGTAATTCCAAAGTTCTATCGCCCCGTGATTGCCGCTAAAAAGCACCTCCGGCACCATAAGCCCCCGAAACTCCCGCGGCTTCGTGTACTGCGGATACTCGAGCAGCCCCGAGTATATGCTTTCGCCCATTGCCGAGTCTTCGCCCGAAAGCACTCCCGGCACGAGCCTGGCCACAGAATCCACAAGCACCATTGCCGCCAGCTCTCCGCCGGTTAAGATATAGTCGCCGATAGAGATTTCCTCCATACCAAAGTAGTCTATACAGCGCTGGTCTATGCCTTCGTAGTGCCCACAGAGTATGACAAGCTCCGGCTCCTCGGCAAGCTCCTTGATCTTCGCTGCATCGAGCACTCTGCCGCGCGGGGACATGTAGATGACACGCCTGTTTGGCTTTACATCAGGCATCCCGCCTGTGACGCCTATCGCTTCCAGGCAGTCAAAAATGGGCTGCGCCAGCATCAGCATGCCGGCTCCGCCGCCGAACGGATAGTCGTCCGCCTTGGTGTGCTTGTCAAGTGAGTAGTCTCTGATGTTTGTAAGAGAGATGTCAAGTATTCCGTTTTCGCGTGCTCTTCCGATGATGCTGCCACCGAGTGTGGCCTCAAACATCTCCGGGAAAAGTGTCAATATATCAATTTTCATTGTTTGCGTCTTTTAAATTAATCGAAAAGGCCTTCGATTACGTGAATTGTTACGGTTTTTTCCGCGATGTTGACATCCTTTACAAAGGTCCCCACCGCCGGCACATAGCCTTTTTTGCCGGATGTCAGGTTTATTTCATAGACATCCTGCGCGCTGTTTTGAATTACATCGGAAATTGTGCCGATTTCGCTGCCGTCCTCGTCATTTATCACTTTTGAACCGATGAGGTCGCGGATGTAATACGTGTCCTCAGGAAGCTTCGGAAGCTCGGATTCGAGTACGTAAAGCGACTGTCCCTTTAAGGCCTCTGCCGCGTTTCGGTCGTTAACTCCGGAAAGCTTTAACACCACCAGACCCGACTGGTAACGGGCGCCGGTGATTTTGTGGCGTGTGTCGCCGACCAGCACTTCCTTTAGACGGTCATAGCGGTCCGGGTCGGAATAGTTGTAAACCTTTACCTCGCCCTTTAATCCGACTGCATTTGTGATTTTACCTATTTCAATTTTTGTGTCCTTTTTTGTGTCTTTGTTTGTATCGTTTTCTTTTTTTAAGAATCCCATTCCGTTTCCTTTTCTTTTGGCATATATGTACGACAAAGGCACATATACCTGTTTTACTGTATATGTGCCTGTCATTTTCATAGCGAAATTAGTTACTGAACGATTTCTACTACTACCTTTTTGTTTGCCTTGGTTGCAGCGGCCTTTACGACTGTACGGAGAGCCTTTGCGATTCTGCCCTGCTTGCCGATGACCTTTCCCATGTCCTCATGTGCAACCTTGAGCTCGATGACAACCGTGCCCTTTTCGGTCTTTTCTGTAACCTCAACGGCATCCGGATTGTCTACAAGTGATTTTGCAATCGCTTCAACCAGTTTTGTCATGAATGTCACCGCTTCCTTACTCAATAATACCGGCTTTCTTGAAGAGACCCTTTACTGTCTCTGTAGGCTGTGCGCCTGTGGAGAGCCACTTGTTTGCCTTTTCCTTGTCGATTTCGATTACCTTTGGATCCTTCATTGGATCGTAGATTCCGATTTCTTCGATAAATCTGCCGTTTCTAGGGGATCTTGCGTCTGCAACAACTACTCTGTAGAAAGGCTTTTTGTGTGCTCCCATTCTCTTTAATCTGATCTTTACCATTTTGATATTCTCCTTTAATTATAAGTATATTGGTTTTATATATAAATTCTCTTGAATTTACTGACCCTGTTACATTCCCATACCGCGCATCATACGCTGCATCTGCTTGCTCTTTTTGCCGCCGCCCGCCATCATTTTCATCATCTTGCGAGCTTCTTCATACTTTTTAATGAGGTTGTTGACCGCCGAAACGCTCTGTCCGCAGCCCGCAGCGATTCTTTTGCGCCTTGATGCGTTTAAGAGGCCGGGATCCTCGCGTTCTGCCTTTGTCATCGACAGTATGATGGCTTCCATATGTTTGAACTCTTTTTCGCTGTCCTCGAGGTTGATGTCGGCTTTGGCCTTTTGATTGATCCCCGGAATCATGTCGAGGAGGCTTGCAAGGCCGCCCATCTTGCGAATCTGTCCGAACTGGTCGAGGAAGTCCTCGAGAGTGAACTGATTCTTTTTAAGCTTTGACTCGAGCTTTGCGGCCTGCTCTTCGTCATAGGCAGCCTCTGCCTTTTCGATGAAGGAGAGCATGTCGCCCATGCCGAGGATTCGGCTGGCCATTCTTTCGGGATGGAAAGGTTCGAGTGCGTCGAGCTTTTCGCCCATACC
>JAEEGU010000066.1 GCA_016280485.1 Bacillota bacterium
AGGGACAATTCTCAGCGGAAATATCCTGATAGCTCAGCAACTTCCCGCCTCATCGCCTAACGCAAGCTTTTATAGTATATAATAGTTTTGCAAGGAATGCAAGTACTTTTTGAAAAGTTTTTAACCGTTTTTCGCACTTTTTTTGCGGCTCGACACACTGTTTTCAAAGGGTGCATCCCTATGCTCCTACACATACGTCCGTGTGTTTCATAATATAGCAAACAAAATGCGCAGCATTAGCTGCGCATTTTTTATCACTAGATTTCTTTTGCAATTTTTGAGCCGATATCGGCGTTGTTCAGCACGAGATGTATATTCGCCTCTAAGCTGTCCCCGCCCGTCAGCTGCTTAACGCGATCAAGGATGAACGGCGTAATCCTCTTTCCCTTTACACCCTGCTCATCGCATTCACGGAGAGCCTGGCCGATTACTTCTTCCATCTTTTCAAACGGCATCTCGTGCTCCTTTGGTACAGGGCAGGCAATCAGCATGCCGCCGCGAAGTCCCATGTCGTACTTTGCACGGATAGCCGCTGCAGCCTCAGACGGGGTATCGAATCTGTATTCAGCCTTGAAGCCGGACTTGCTGCTGTAGAATGCAGGGAAGTCTTCGGTACCGTACGTTACTACAGGCACGCCCGCTGTCTCGAGATATTCGAGAGTACCGCCGATATCGAGGATTGATTTTACGCCGGCGCAAACAACGACAACATCAGTCATCTTGAGCTCTTCAAGGTCTGCAGAGATATCGTGAGTCTCGCCCGCACCTCTGTGCACGCCGCCGATACCGCCTGTTACAAATACGCGAATGCCCGCTGCCGCTGCGGCAATCATAGTGCCGGCAACGGTAGTAGCGCCGTCAGCCTTCTTCGCAAGAACGATAGGATAGTCCCTGCGGCTTACCTTTGCCACATTCTTTGCGGTTGCAATATATTCGAGCTCTTCATCGGTAATGCCGACCTTTATGCGGCCTCCGATGATGGCGATAGTGGCAGGCACTGCGCCGTTCTTTCTGATTACATCCTCTACCGCACGTGCAGTCTCCACATTTTTCGGATAAGGCATTCCGTGCGAGATAATTGTCGATTCAAGTGCAACTACCGGCTTGCCTGCGGCAAGAGCCTCCGCTACCTCCGGCTTTATATCCATATAATCCTTAAACATTTTATTTCCTCCTACATACACGTATTTCTACCACTGTGCATGCTCCGCGAGCATACGCACCTTTTCCAAACTCAGATCGTCCGGTACCGGTACCGGGCTCTGAACCACCAGCGAAGACATAGCCGTCGCATAGCGCATCGTCTTTTCAGGCGGCCACTTCTGCATATACCCGTAAAGAGCCATCGCGGAGAACGCGTCCCCCGCTCCGGTTATGCTGACCACCTTGCTCACCGCACCCGGTGGCACAAAGCCTTCACTGCCGGAAGCGCTCTTAAAATATGCGCCGTCGCTGTCCATCGTTATAACTATGTTCTTTGAGCCTGCTTCAAGCATGTTCTCTGCCGCGGCTCTTATGCCGTCCTCGGTGCTCGTATCGATTCCCGTAATGGCCTCCGCTTCCGCGCGATTAGCCTTTATGATTGCGAACTTGCCTACCAAGCCTCCGCGAAGCTTTGCCGCCTTTGGCGCGGAAACCGCATCCACAAAGGTCGTTACGTGCGGAGCAAGCTCACTTCCCAGAAACTCCAGCGTTTCCGGCGAAAGATTCGTATCAAGCCCCACTATGTCCGCCTTCATAAGCTTTGGCAACAGCGGCCTTAGCATACTTATATCGATTTTGGAGAGTATGTCCATGCTGGCTATCGCATCCTTCAGCGTGCCGTCGGCATCAAGCAGCGACAGGTACATCGCCGTCTTTTCGCCGGTCAGTACCACAACATTATCCACGTCTACGCCCAGCGTTATGAGCTTACGCGTAAGCGTGCGGCCCGAGTCATCGTTGCCGATTACCGACACAAGCCCCACATCAACACCCAGGTGCGCCAGGTTTTCCGTTATGTTTCGGCCAACACCGCCATGCGAGGTGTGCACCACCCCGGGATTAGAGTCCTCTTTTACGAGCCTTTCGTAAGAGCGACCCTCCACATCCATGGCCATCCCGCCGATTATGTATACCTTTCCCATCTCACTTAATTTCCTTTATATATAATAGTAATTAATCAACGAAAATGCTTCCGCCGATGAACTCCCTGATGATGGAGTTGTTTACAATGATGCCGTCATCCTCGAGCACCTCAAAGTAGTTGAGGAATTTCAGCATTCTGGACGCGTCCATATATTCCGGCTCGTCCGGGGTTATAGCCTCAAGCAGAGGCTCTGCGTACTTCTTTAATACCGAGAACTCGTAAATGTGTACGGAATTGAAGAACACGTCTGCCGCCCCATTGTAAGGGAAGATGTACTTGTCCTCGCCCGCACGTACCTTTGGCCATGTGCGGATGGTTTCCTGCGCATCATGCCCTCTGTACTTAAAGTCGCGCACCATACGGCGCAGCATACGGCTGTCCGTAGTGGAAATACGGTTATGCTCGTCGATATTAAGCTGCGTTAACGGGCTGATGTAAATTTTAAATTTCTGCTCTGCCGGAATGAGCGGCGTCATAGCGTCGTTCAGCGCATGTATGCCTTCGATTACAATCGGCTGATTTGATGTTATGGAAGTAAGTCTCTTGCCATATTCCTTGTGGCCCGTCATAAAGTCAAAGGTCGGCAGGTCAACCTGCTCGCCCGCAAGCAGCGCATTCATCTGCTTGTTGAAGAGCTCGACATCGACCGCCTCGAGACGTTCGTAGTCCTTTTCGCCGTACTCGTCAAGCGGAGTCTCTTCGCGCTCAACGAAATAGTCGTCCGTACCCATATAAAGAGGCTTAAGTCCGCAAACGCGAAGCTGTATGCAGAGTCTGCGGGCAAATGTAGTCTTGCCGGAGGACGAAGGTCCCGCAATCAGGATAATCCTCTTTTTCTGTTCCTTTATCATATCGGCAATTTCGGCAATCTTCTTTTCATGAAGAGCCTCGGAGAGTTGTATGATCTCCTTGTATTCGCCGTTTCTCACCTTTTCGTTGAGGTCGTCCACATAGTTTATGCCGAGCAGCTTTTGCCAGCGTGTCGCCTCGCCGAAGGTAGCATACATCATCTTTTCATCCACATACTCCGGAATCTTCTTTGGATTCGACGGATGCGGGAATCTGATGAGTACGCCGTTTCTGTACTTCATAAGCTCGAAGTATTCAATGTATCCGCTTGACGGAGTCATCATACCGTAGAAGAAGTTTCTGTAGCCATCGAGGGTGTAGAACTTTATACGGCGCACCTTCATGCTCTGGAACAGGCGCTGCTTGAACTTGTAACCGTCCTCTTCCATTATTTTCATTGCTTCCTCAGGACCGCAGACATACTTTTCGAAAGGCAAGTCAGCTTTTACGATTTCACGCATGCGGTTTTCTATTTCCTGAATCTTTTCCTTTGTAAGAGGTTCCTGTGCCTTTACCTCCGTATAGAGACCCTTGTTGATTACATTCTGAATATCCACCTGGATGCGGCCGAAGATATCCTCTACTGCCTTTAAGAATATAAGCGACAGGCTCTTTTCGTATATGAGGTTTGCAGCCTGCGTGCGCATATCCAAAAACGAAATTGTGCAAGGCTCAACTATTTCCTCAGATAATTCCACAAGTGTATTGTTACGCTTTGCCGCAATGACTCTGTACTCGAGCTCGCTTTGATACTCTTTGACCAGATCCTCGATTATGGTACCGTCCTCCACATCGATTTCAACAGGCTCAGCTCTCAGTTCTTTGATTAGTTTTATTTTCATGTTAATTCCTCACCATCTTTCTTTCTTGAGAAATTGCCGATTATATTATTATAGCACAAAGCCGACCATATTAAAACAAATTTAGATTTCCAGAAAAAATATGTTTTTTTGTAAAAATATCCCTTGACAATATCTGTAAACAGTAGTAATATATAGTTGCGGCACCGAGGGGTGGGGGAAAGCCGCGAGGGTATTGGCAGTAACCACGTTACATGCAAGTTACATAATTGAAAGGAGATTAATTATGGCAAATTTAAATCAGGAAAAAACAGATAACTTTAAGTGCACCATCATTTCTTCGTGCGCAAAGCTCGGCGAGGCAAAGGAAAACGGCAATTGCAAAGAGCTTAACTACATCAGCTACGGCGGAGCGGACCCGAAATGGGACATCCGCGAATGGAACCCCGATCATACCAAGATGTCCAGAGGCATCACATTAAACGATGCGGAGCTCCTCGACCTTTATGCTGCCATCGACGAAGTCATGAAGCACGAAAAGCCTAGCATCACAGGTCCTAGCAGACCTAAGGCTGTAGAAAATCCTTGGACCGGAAACAAATCCAAGTCTACGGCAAAGAAAACTGCGCAGACTGCGGAGCAGCATATCACGGAGGATGGCGAGATCATAGAGGATACTGCTATCGAGGCTTTAGCAGGCTAGCTCTTTAATCCCCCACCTCAAAGTATTTGGTTATCAATCTCTAAACCCAAAAACCCCTTTTGAAAGCAAAGGCTCCCGAGCTATACCGCTCGGGAGTCTTTGTATATTTTTCATTCTTTATTTGTCATTAAAATCGTTTCCGTGGAAATCCGATCCCTGGGTTATGTGGAGATGATATTTCTCCGCAAGGCTGACCAGGCGGAGAGCCTCGTCATTGTCGTGGCTCGGATGGTAGCATTCCATACCTTTAAGCCCGTTTTTCTTGAGTCCCTTTACTATTTTTTCGAGGTTTTCCCAGAACTCCTCAGTCGTCCTATCCCCGATGTGCTTTATCTTCAGCGGATGCGCCAGCACCGGCACCCCGCCCGCTTCATTCAAAAGCTTTATTGCGGCAAGCGTGTCGATTTTGTTCTTTTCGATGCACTGCGCTTCCTTTGATTCCAAAAACTTTCCCGGCTCGAAAGCCTCTGCGGGATTTTCGATGTAGCCCTTCTTCACCAGCATGCGCGCTATAACCGGCTTGCCGATGAAGTCGTTTTTGCGGCCTGCGCGAAGTTCTTCGTAGGTGAGCTCATAGCCCATCTTCTTAAGTGCCTCGATGAGCCGCATATTGCGGTCGTAGCGGCACTTGCGTATCTCTTCGAGCGTAGCAAGAAGCCCTGCGTGGTCCGGGTCAAAATAGTAGCCGAGCAGGTGTGCGCCGACCTCATCGTCGGTGCAGCGGACAAGCCCAAACTCGTTCGGCTCCGGCGCAGTCAGGCCAAGCCCGCGCTTGCCCTTGTAGTCGAGCCCCCACTCGCGGAGGTGAGGCCCCCTTATGCAGGTGGAGAATTCTATCCCGCCGATGACGTTGAGTTCCAGCGCCTCGCCGGCGATTTTTGCTTCCATTATGCCGTCAATGCCGTCGTGGTCGGTGATGGCGATGATGTCGAACTCTTCGGTCTTGTACTTCTTGACTATTTCGGTCGGGGTAAGCGCACCGTCTGACATGGTGGTGTGAATATGGAAATCCGCTTTAGGCATGCTTACCTCCTTCCTACCAAAAGATGCTCTTTGGCTTTATGTGCTTAAACAGAAAATACGATATTATTCCCATTATGACCGAGCCGAAAATGCCCGATGCTATGCTGTACAGCCTTACAAACGGCACCGAGAACACATTCCCGAGCACATGCTCCTCGCCCAGCATTCCCACAAATCTTGCCGTTATGTTTTCCCACAACCCGGGCACGAGCAGCATTACGGCTATTGCAAGGTCGAAGAGTATGAATACCCCGATTGCCCACTTTAGCCGCATCCTTATAATCTCGTAGTGTTCGCCCTTGTAGAGCACTATTATGCCGGTAGCCGCAAGGATTAGCAGCAGGAAAAAGATTCCCGCCCAGATGTCAGCCTTAAATCTCATGTGAGCCATGAAATTCTGCTCGTCGCGCGAGAACAAAAGCGACATTTCGTCCTCTTCGTCGTACTGGTACTGAAGCTCGTCCACCCTGTGCTGCATGTATTTTGAAATGCTGCCTGCGACGGCTTCCTCCTGGCCCTGCGCGTTAAAGGCGCGGAGCAGCTGGGTCTCGTTCATCGTATACTGATAGAGGTCGGGCAGGCGCACCAGTGCATTGCAAGCCAGCCCCAGTGCAACCACCGGGACTGCGATTACAAGACACCATGATAAAATTATCTTTATAATCCTACCCATAAATCTAAGCCTTTTCTATCTCTTTTTCGTATTTTTATCTCTCCTCGCGGAAGTAGTTGTTTGAAAGATCGGCAGGCGCCTGACCTTCCTTTCTCTTCGAGCTGGTGGAGAAAATTACAATCAGAATGGTGCAAAGATAAGGCACCATATCGAAAATGTACTGTGAGAATGATACTCCCATTACCTGAAGCTGCATGCCGAGTATCGAGAGGCCTCCGAACAGGATGGAGCCGAAAAATGCCTTTATCGGGTTCCACGCGACGAAGATTACAAGAGCTACCGCAATCCAGCCGCGGCCGTTTACGATGTCCTCCTGCCAGAGTGGCACGCGAACAACCGACAGATAAGCACCACCCAGTCCGCAAAGGGCACCGCCGATAAGTACATGCACATATTTGTAGAGCATTACGTTGATGCCGCTGGCATCAGCCGCCGCCGTGTTTTCGCCGACAGCCTTTAAGTTCACGCCCATGCGGGTGCGATACATGTAAATCGCAAAGCCGATGCAAATCAGATATGCGAAGTAAACAAAAATATCTTGGTTAAAAAAGATTTTACCAAAAGCCGGGATATCTGACAATAGCGGAATCGGTTTCTTTGCAAAAACTGCTGTAACAGATGCCGGTACACCCTTACCAAGGTACGGCTGTCCGACGAATTTTGCGAAGCCCGTGCCGAAAATTGTAAGTGTAAGTCCGGTTACAATCTGGTTCGCCCTAAGCGAAATTGTGAGGAAGGCATAAAGGAATGCCCCGACCGCGCCGGCCACAACCGCCACGATTACCGTAAGCAGTGCGCTTCCGGTGTTGTAGGATGTGATGAAGGCCATGACTGCGCCCATCAGCATCATACCCTCGACGCCGAGGTTTGTGTTGCCCGCCTTTTCGGTGATGAGCTCACCGACTGTGGCAAAGAGAAGCGGAATGCTTGCCACAACGCATGCTGCAAGGAATGTTGTCATCTATGCCACCTCCTTTTTTGCCTGTCCGAAGCTGATTTTGTACTGCAGGAAGAACTCACTGCCGAGTACAAAGAACAGAATGAGTCCCTGTACTACCGAAGCCACGGCGCTCGAGATTCCCAGCGAAACCTGGAGATATGTACCGCCCTGAATCAGCATCGCGAATGCCACGCATACAAAGAAGCATGTGATGGCATTAAGCCTCGAAAGCCATGCCGGAATGATTGCCGTAAAGCCGTATCCGCCCGCGATTCCCGCGATAAGTGTCTTTTCGATGGCGCTCGCCTGAATCATGCCTGCGATTCCGCAAAGGCCGCCCGAAATTATGGTTGAAACTATGATGATGCGGCTGATGTTCATGCCCGCATAACGTGCGGTTTCAACGGATTCACCGACTACTGCGATTTCATAGCCTTTTTTCGTATGGTTCATAAACAGGTACACCAGTACCACAAAAATTATTGCAAATATCCAGCCGATGTTTACGCCGAGCACCGACGGAAGCACCGCGTTTGCAGGGAACTTTGCGATTTTCGGGAAGCCTCCCTGCGTAGGGTCCATCCAAGGTCCGTACTGGAGATATGTAACGAATTTAATTGCAATATAGTTCATCATCAGGGTAAAGATGGTTTCGTTTGTGCCCATCTTTGCCTTGAAAATAGCCGGGATAAACGCCCAGATGCCGCCGCAGATTGTTGCCGCAATCATCATGAGAATTATCATCACAGGCATCGGAAGGCTGTCCGAAAGGTTTAATGCCACCCATGTCGCACCGAATGCGCCCATGGTAATCTGACCCTCGGCGCCGATGTTCCAAAACTTCATCTTGAATGCCACGATGATTCCAAGCGATGTGATGAGCAGCGGAATGCAACGCATTGCCGTCTGGCGGATTCTGATTTCGGAGCCCACGGAGCCCTTGATAATTGTACCGAAAATATTAATCGGATTGAGTCCGAATGCCAAAAGAATGATTCCTGCGAAAATGATGGAAAGGCAGATGGCAATGACTCTTATTAAAATTTCCTGCTTGCGCGGTATGTCGCCGCGCTTTGATATCCTAAACTGCATCAGCCTCTCCTCCTTCCTCTTCCGTTTTATTTCCTTCGAGTTTCTGACCTGTCATCAGAAGGCCGATATCTTCCTTTGTAACCTCGTCAGGATTTACTACGCCGATAACCTCGCCGTGGCAAAGCACAACGATGCGGTCGCAAAGCTCCATCAAAACGTCCAAATCCTCGCCGACGAAAAGTACGCCTACGCCCTTTGCCTTCTGTTCGTTAAGCAGGTCGTAAATCTTGTAGGACGCACCGATGTCGAGACCTCTTACCGCATAAGCAGTAATCAGTACCTTTGGAGCAGAGTCTATTTCACGTCCGAGGAGTACCTTTTGGATATTACCTCCGGACAGCTTTTTAACCGGTGTGTAAATGCTAGGCGTCATAATATCGAGCGCATCAACAATCTTTTGTGCCTGCTCGGTACAAGGCCCGCGGTGCAGAACGATTCCCGGCTGGTTCTGATAGTCCTTCAGAATCATGTTGTGCACGATATCCATGCCGGCAACAAGTCCCATTCCGAGTCTGTCCTCCGGAATAAAGCCCATACGGATACCGAGCTTTATGATATCTCTCGGCGTTTTGCCGACGATGTTTTCATCCTCGAAGAAGATGCGCCCCTTGTCCGCTTTGACAAGTCCCGCGATTGATTCGCAGAGCTCCTTCTGGCCCGAGTGTACAACACCCGCAACTCCGAGAATCTCGTGAGTGTTCAGCGTGAAGCTTACATCGGAGAGCATGTCCTTGCCCTCATCATTTTTGACGGTAAGCCCGTCAACCGTCAGGATTGGACGCTTGTCTTCGTATTTTTTCTTTTCGATTGAAAGCTCGACCTTCTGGCCGACCATCATTTCGATAAGCTTTGGAATGTTTACATCCTTTGTAACAACCGTGTTTATGGATTTACCCTTGCGGAGTACCGTAACGCGGTCTGAGATTTCCATAACCTCGTTTAATTTGTGCGTAATGATGACGATAGCGCAGCCCTGTTCCTTCATGTTACGGATAACCTTGAAGAGCTTTTTGATCTCCTGCGGAGTCAGCACGGCTGTAGGCTCGTCGAGAATGAGTATATTAGCGCCGCGATAGAGGACCTTGATAATTTCAAGAGTCTGCTTTTCGCCGACGGACATTTCGTAGACTTTTTTGTCCGGATCTATGTCCAGACCATAGCGGTCGGAAAGCTCGCGCACCTTGCGGCTGAGCTCCTTTCCCTTTGTGAAAAAGCTGGTCTTCTGACCGATGACAATATTGTCCTTTGCGGTCATGACGTCAACCAATTTAAAATGCTGGTGTATCATTCCTATGCCAAGCCTGATGGAATCGCTCGGGCTGTGGAATGTCACCTTTTCTCCGTTTATTAATATCTCACCTGCATCGGGCGTATAGATACCCGAAAGCATATTCATAAGTGTGGTTTTTCCGGCACCGTTCTCTCCGAGAAGCGCATGGACTTCACCGGGGAACACCTGCAAGTTTACATCGTCGTTTGCCACGACTTCGCCGAACACTTTGCTGATGTGCCGCATTTCAATAGCAAGCTTTGTCATATCTGCCATTTATAGATAACTCCTCCAAAAAAACGCAGTCGGGGACGATTTCCTCGTCCCCGGGCTGCTTATATAATAATTTCTAAGCTGTCTTTATCAGGTCAAAATTAGATTGCGGATACGCCCTTGATTTCCTGATTGATGCTCCAGATGCCTGCTCTGTCGAGAACCTGGCCTTCTTCGCAAAGAACGGAACCGTCAGCATAGTAGATAGGGCCTTCGAATACGTTGAACTCGCCTGCAACCATCTGTGCCTGTACGTCAGCGATTCTGTCTCTTACATCCTGTGGAACAACTTCGGAAATCTCGTCGATGTTGATGAGGCCGTCAGCCATTGTGCCGTAGTAGGATTCAGGCTTGAATGTGCCGTCCATGATGTTCTGAAGTGCGTAGTTGTAGTACATTTCAGGTCTCCAGTAAGCAGCTGTGAGGTAGTGGTCGCCTGCATCGTTCTTTGGATAGTTCCAACCGATTACGTAAGCGTCAGCATCTACTGCTGCAAGCTGGCTTGCAGTTGTGTCTGCGTGGTAGCAGATTACGTCAGCGCCTGCATTAAGAAGTGTTTCAGCACCTGTTCTTTCCTTTTCAGCATCGCCCCAAGTGTTGATGTATACAACCTTTACGGTAACGTCAGGGTTAACTGCCTGTGCACCGAGTGTGAATGCGTTGATACCGATCTGAACTTCGGTGTAAGGATAAGCTGCTACATAACCGAGTACGTTAGTCTGAGTAGCTGCTGCAGCTGCCATACCTGTGAGGTATCTGGCCTGTTCCATTGAACCGAACCAGTTATCGAAGTTTGTATCGTTCTTCATAGCTCCGGAGAAGTGGAGGAAGTAGATATCAGGATATTCAGCGGAGAGCTCGTTCATAGCATCACCGAAGCCGAATGAGCAAGCGATAATTACGTTGCAGCCTTCGTCAATCATGTTAAGAGCTGTGGACTTAACTTCCTGAGTATCCTCGGATACATTCTCTCTGTAGATGAAATCCATCTTTCCTGCGAAGTGCTCCTTGGAAGCAACTGCGCCTTCGTACATGCCCTGAGTGAAACCACCGTCATTGATGGAACCGATGAAGATATAGCCAACCTTGAGAGCTACATCGCCATTGTCATCTGCAGGTGCATTTGTGTCTCCGCAAGCTGCGAAGCAGAATACCATTGCGAGTACCAGAAGTACCGAAACCAACTTTTTCATTTTTTCTTCCTTTCGTTGTGCTTTCGCACTATCTCATATTTTATTTTTTGCCGGAAATCTGTGCGTGACCTCCGAGCACATTAACATTATAGCACTCGCCAAAAACGGGTAAAGTGTTTTGACGCAAGTTTAACTTGTTTTTGTTGGTCTTTTTCGCGAATGTTCGTATATAGGCGAACATTATGTTTTTGATTCTGATGTTAAGTTCGGAAATCGACGCTTTGTTGGG
>JAEEGU010000067.1 GCA_016280485.1 Bacillota bacterium
AGTTAGATGTGGAAACATTAATTGATAATGCTGTAAATAGTAAAGAACTTATCGTAATCCGCCCTTAGGCGGCTCAAGCCTTCCCCTTGAGGGGAAGGTGTCACCGAAGGTGACGGATGAGGTGCAAAAAAGGGAAGGTGTCACCAAAGGTGACGGATGAGGTGTTTTATGAAGAGTGTGGATTATTTTGTAGCAAATCCCGCCGGCAACATCACGATTTTTGTGACGAGCCCGGTGGAGCGAAGTGAATATCAGGAAATCGCAAAAAAACTCCTTGCTATCGACGAGCTCCACGGTGAGCAGGTCGGCTTTATTAAGGATGGCAACCGCATGGAGATGTGCGGGCTGGAGTTCTGCGGAAACGCCTCGAGGAGCTTTGCTCTCTGGTATGCAAAGAATAGGGCAGGCATTGACGGCAAGGGCAGGGTTACAGTTGACGTAAGCGGTGCCGACGCTCCGATTGATGTTGAAATCGACACAAAAACGAGCTACACAAAAATCGAAATGCCAAAGCCAAAGAGAGTACTTAACTGGCGTGAGGTTGGCTCTGACGGAAAAGAAGGCATTCTCGTGGACCTCGGCGGCATCATGCATCTGGTGCTGTGGGATGTCCCCGCGAGCGCTGAAATCTTTGAAAAATACAAGGACGAAATTAACGAAAAGTACAATCCGCCGGCAATGGGCGTGATGTTCATAGAAAAGAAGAGCCTTAGCATGGTGCCTGTTGTCTATGTGCGCGATGTCGATACGACCTATTTTGAAGGCAGCTGCGGCTCAGGATCCGTAGCGACAGCGGTGGCGCTGGCGTGCGAAAGACCTGCGGGCGAATACAGCTTTGAGCTTACACAGCCTGCCGGAAAGATTACAGCCACGGCTCTTAAGGGTGCGGAGAGCCCCGAAAACGTGGCAGGAATCGAAAAAGTTTACATTGAAGGTGTAGTTGAGCTTGGACCTATGAGGTATTGCACAGATGACAGAAACTATTGACAGAAACATATTCATATTGAATCCGTGCGCGGGCCAGGGTCATGCCGACGAAAAGCTGATTGAGGAAATAAAGGATGCTGCAGCGAGCCTCGACATTGATGTCGAGATTCACAAAACGCTCGATGCGGGAGAAGCGACGCGCTACGTGAACCGCATACTTTCCGAAACTCCCGAGACAGTCAGATTTTTCGCATGCGGCGGTGACGGCACACTAAACGAGGTCGTTTGCGGTGCAGCGGGACATCCGAACGCAATCGTAGGCTGCATACCGTTTGGTACGGGCAACGATTTTGTGAGAAACTTCCCGGATGCCGGTGACTTCAAGGACATAAAGGCACAGCTTAGCGGTGAAATCGAGACTATAGACCTGATGGAATATCAGGGTGTATCCGCTAGGCCGGGCGATATGGAGGATGAAATTTCGGGCGGCTTTTGCGCGAACATGTTCAATATCGGCTTTGACTGCAATGTGGTCGATATGGCGGCAAAGCTCAAAAAGATTCC
The DNA here is from genome assembly GCA_016280485.1 of Bacillota bacterium. GTDB lineage: Bacteria > Bacillota > Clostridia > Peptostreptococcales > Anaerovoracaceae > UBA3871. The sequence continues at coordinate 1,492 of JAEEGU010000067.1, forward strand.
GCTTATTTCGGGATCGCTTGCTTATATGCTCGGAGTTTTGATTATTTTAATAAAGAAAAAGGGCGCTAATCTACGCATAGAATTAGACGGCGAAGAGGTACACAGAGGACGACTTCTCCTCGTGACACTCGCAAACGGATGCTTTTGCGGCGGCGGTGTAATGAGCAATCCGCACGCAAAGCTTAACGACGGCTTTTTCGATGCTCAGATTGTAAAGAACATGTCACGTCTGCGCTTTATAAGGCTATTCCCAAATTACAGCCTGGGTACACATCTTGATGTTGAAGGCGTGGAAAAATTCATAAACTACAAGAATGTGCACAACGTGCGTATCAGCTCGCTGGGTGCACCTTTCAAGGTTTCAATCGACGGCGAAATCAAATCGCTCGATCGGCTGATGGTGGGCATGCAGGAGCTTTGCATGAAGTTCTCGGTGCCGACAAAGTTATAGGGAAAAGGGAAAGAATAACAAAGTCAATTCAGGGAAAAGGGAAAAGAGGACAAAAAGCCTTCCCCTTGAGGGGAAGGTGTCACGACAGTGACGGATGAGGTGCAAAAAGGGGAAATCAACATTTTCAAAAAGAGAGGTTATTAAAACAAAACTATGGAAAAATTCAAAGCGTTCCTTAAAAGAAAGGACATCGTAATTTCGGGAAAGCGGTACGGCATTGATGCGCTGTCCGCAATGGCTCAGGGTTTATTTTGTTCGCTTCTCATAGGAACGATCATCAAAACCGTCGGAACTCAGTGCAATATCGCATGGCTCGCAGATATGGGCGGATTCGCAATGGCGATGAGCGGTCCTGCAATGGCTGTAGCTATCGGTTATGCACTTCATTCGCCTAATCTTGTTCTGTTTTCGCTTGCGGCGGTAGGCTATTCGGCCAATACGCTCGGAGGGGCGGGTGGACCGCTTGCTGTACTTTTTATTGCCATCATCGCAGCGGAAATCGGTAAAATGGTTTCAAAGGAAACAAAGGTGGATATGATTGTAACGCCGCTTGTTACGATTTTCGTCGGAGTGGGCGTTGCTTATCTCATCGCCCCGCCAATCGGTGCTGCGGCATCGTGGCTCGGTCACATAATCATGTGGGCAACCGAATTACAGCCGCTTGCAATGGGCATAATCGTGTCCGTAGCCGTAGGCATCTTCCTTACACTGCCTATTTCATCGGCAGCAATCTGTGCGGCTCTTTCACTCACAGGACTTGCGGGAGGCGCGGCCGTTGCCGGCTGCTGTGCTCAGATGGTCGGCTTTGCCGTAATGAGCTTCCGCGAGAACAAGTGGGGTGGCCTCATTTCACAGGGTATCGGGACCAGCATGCTCCAGATGGCAAACATATTAAGAAACGTGCGCATCTGGATTCCGCCTATTCTGGCATCAGCCATCACGGGACCGATTGCGACATGCATATTCAAGCTCCAGATGAACGGTGCGGCTATCAACTCCGGTATGGGTACATGCGGACTTTGCGGGCCTATCGGCGTTATTACCGGCTGGCTTGAGCCTTCGGAAGCAGCTGCAGCAGCAGGTGCTACGGCGATTGCACCTACAGGCTTTGACTGGATCGGACTTGTACTGATCTGCGTAATTCTGCCGGGCATTCTTACATGGATTTTCGGAAATATCCTTCGCAAAATCGGCTGGATCAAAGAGGGCGATTTGTCATTGGAATCCTAAGCCTTCCCCTTGAGGGGAAGGTGGCCGCTAGGCCGGATGAGGTGTTTAAAAAAATAAAGCAGAAGGGAGACACATCCTTCTGCTTTTTTGCGTTTACCTCAAATGAGGCACTCACGATGCCTATTTAACTTATAGGCCGGTGGGGACGGGTGAGTTTTAAAATGCTTTGTTGAATCTCTTGGTTAATCTGGAAACCTTTCTGGAAGCAGCGTTCTTGTGAAGAGTGCCCTTTGCAGCTGCCTGCATGAGCTTCTTTTCAGCCAGCTGAAGCTTTTCCTTAGCAAGATCCTTGTTGCCTGCTTCGATAGCAAGGTCAAAGTTCTTTAAGATTGTCTTCAGATGATTCTTGATACGTCTGTTTCTGGAAGTTCTTCTCTCGATAACGGAAATTCTTTTCTTTGCGGATTTAATGTTTGCCATTGTTTAATTCACCCCACATTTCTTATTAAATTTTTTGGATAGCAAAACTATTCGCAACGAATATTTTACAACAATCCCATTAGGATTGCAAGTCTTTTTTGCCGAAGCTTGCGATTCCCTTTGACAGCAGGAAAATGACAACGAGGCTGCCGATTCCCACAAGGTCTGTTATTGTGCCCGGAACGCAGAGGCAAAGTCCGCCCGCAATGAGCAGAACTCTGAAGAGCGGATTTATATGTCCGAAATAGTATCCGCGTACGCCTGAAGCCACACCGAACATGCCAAGCAGGCAGGTTACTACGGCTAGCACGCATTGCAGACTGAAGGTCAGCGGCGTGTTCGTAGCAGGATCGACCAGAATCAGCGAGGAATTAAATCCAAAGCAGAACGGTACGATGTACGCGGCCGTGGCAATGGTCGTCGCCGTTAGGGCCGTCTTCATAGGCTTCGAGGCCGCTATCGCAGAGCCCGCAAAAGCAGCAAGTGCTACAGGCGGAGTGATGTCGGCAACGATACCGAAATAGAATACGAAGAAGTGAGCCGCGAGTGTCGGCATACCCATGCTGATCAGAATCGGCGCACAAGTGGTCGCCATGATTACATAGTTTGCCGTTGTCGGAACGCCCATGCCGAGCACGATGCATGTCAGCATAGTGAGCAGCATCGCGATAAAGATATTGCCGTTTGCAGCGCCTACGATTGCTGTAATCAGCTTTGCACCGATACCGGTGGTGGTGATTACGCAGGCGATGATGCCGGCTACCGCGCAGGCAGCGCCGACTGTTAGGGTCGACTTTGTGCCCGCTTCGAGTGCGTCAATAAAGGTTGAAGGGGTCATGCGTGTCTCCTTACGGAACATGGAAACGATGACCGCAACGATTGTAGCGGCGATTGCCGCGAGAGCCATGGTCGTCTTCATAATCAGAATTACGAGAACAACAAGTGGCAGGAGCAGGTAGCCCTTTCTTATGAAGAGCTTGCCGAATTTCGGCAGGTCTTCCTTTTTAAGACCTGTAAGTCCGTTACGCTTTGCCTCAAGATGCACCGCCATGAATACGCCCGAGAAGTAGAGCAGGGCAGGGATGCACGCCGTGAGGGCGATGGTACCGTAGTCGATATTCGCATACTCTACCATCAGGAAGGCCGCAGCACCCATGATAGGCGGCATAATCTGACCGCCGGTGGACGACGAAGCCTCGACAGCGCCGGCAAATTCAGGGCGGAAGCCGTTTTTCTTCATAAGTGGAATGGTTACGGCACCGGTGGTTACCGTGTTACCTACCGAAGAACCGGAAACCATACCGCAGAGGCACGATGCGATGACGGAAACCTTTGCAGGACCGCCGCACGATGAGCCGGCTATCGAGTTTGCAAGCTCGATAAAGAAGTCCGCAATTCCTGTCTTGCCGAGGAACGCACCAAAGAGCACGAACAGCACAATAAAGGTCGAGCATGCTCTTGTCGGCGTACCGATTACACCGTCTGTAGTGTAGAAGATGTTATATACATTAAGAAGCAGCGACTTTTGCGTCATGGCATAGACTATGAATGCCGACGACACGATTACTATCGGAAGTCCTACAGCTCTGCGGCAGGCTTCCAGTGTTATAACCACGCCGACCGCACCGAGAATCTTTTCAAAATCGCTGAGCATGATGCCGTGATTGATAATCGTTGTGCAGTTTGCTACAAAGTAGAAATAGCAGAATGCACCGGCAACAGCCAGTATTATATCATACCACGGAATGTAGTTTTCTCTTTTATTGTGTTTTTTGCTGGCAGGGAAAACGAGGAAGACCATAAATACTATGGCGCCTACAAAGGAGGCTCTTTCTATACGTGTTTCCCAGTTAAATGTGAAGTTCAGAAGGACACAGTAAATTGCGAATGCGGCAAGCAGATAGCGAATGCACTGTCTGGGTATGCCTTTCCATTTGCGGACATTCGACTCTGTGTCGTATTTTTCCATAATCTTTTGTAATTCCTCTTCGGACATTACTTCGATTTCTTCACCGTTTACTATTTCTTTGTGTGTTTTAGTTGAATTATCCATAACTCAACCTCCTATCTGATAGTAAAAGCGACGGAGCTGTTCCTTCCGCATAAATCCCTCAGACTGATTTCTTCACCGTTTATGGTGAGAACATGATCTGAAACCGTCCCGACCACATAGACAAGGTCAGGGATGTGAAGATTCATGTTTGATATTATCATTTCGCCGTTTTCACCGTAAGTGAGGGTCTGGTCACCTTCAAGCTCGGTTGGCACTCCGGCGCCAAAGCCGTAGTATACGGTACCGGTCATAATAATCTCACCGTCATGCACCTCATATATATCCGTTACGGGTGATTTGTTCACCGAGTGGACAAAGGTGACCGAAAAGCTTTCGCTTTTGAGGCGATATGTTCCGTAGATTTCACCGGTTTTCGTATCGCGGAGTACCAGCTGAGAAAGATTCATCATATTAAAAAATATAATCATAAGCGCAACGACAACAGCCGTTGCGCTTATAACTGAAGCATATAAAATGAATTTTGATTTCAATTCCTAGAGAGCTCCGACTTCTTCATAGTATTTCTTTGCACCCGGGTGGAATGGGATATTGATACCGGAAACTGCTGTTTCGATGTCAATGAGTTCACCCTTTGCATTTCCTGCTGCGATAGCATCCTTGTTTTCAAAGATACCCTTTACGAATGCATAAACAGCGTCCTCGGAAAGGTCATTGGATGCGATGTATGTAGCCATTACGGAAACTGTCTTTACATCTGTGTCAACAGGGCCGTATGTGCCTGCAGGGAGTGTGGTGTAGGTATAGAACGGATAGTCAGCCTGGAGAGCTGCAGCGTGATCCGGATCAATTTCGAGAATGTTGAAATTGTAAGTGGAAGCGAGCTCTGTAACAGCTGTTGTAGGAGCGCCTGCTACTACGAATGCAGCGTCGATTGTGCCGTTCTTTAATGAGTCAGCCGAGTCAGCGAAGGACTGGTTGTTCTTTACGATGTCGGAATTGATGTCGATACCGTAAGCTGCAAGGATCTGAGTTGCGTTGAACTCTACGCCGGAGCCTGCATCACCAACGGAAACCTTTTTGCCCTTGAGCTGTTCAATGGAAGTTACATTCTTGTTAGCAACAATCTGAACAGTTTCAGGATACATAGTCATAACTGCCGAGAAGTTTGTTATCGCGCCATCCTCTGCGAAGAGGTCGGTACCGTTGTATGCATAAGTCATTACGTCATTCTGAACGATTGCCAGCTGATCCTGACCTGCAGCAACAAGTTGAATGTTTGCCTTTGAAGCACCGGTCGACTCTACGGAAATGTTGAGTGCATCACCGCATTTGTCATTTAATACCTGAGCAACTATGCTCGAAAAACCGTAATAAGTGCCGGATGTGCCGCCTGTTGCCATAGCGATGCTGACAGGACCTGCACTGCCCTGATCGGCAGGTGCGCCACCGCCGCAAGCAGAGAGAGCCATAGCCAAAACCATGACCACAACAAGTAAAAGACTTAGCTTTTTCATAGATGATTCCTCCATTCTTTTAGTGAATATTTTTTAGTAAAAATACCTAAGTTTGTGCACCAAACTTAGGTATATTTTAATTTAAAATGGATAGATATTCAAGAAAAAAATTACGAATAGATTAAGTTTTTGGATAATTCGGCTATCTTTTACTTGTTGTCGTCATATTTCAGAACCGCCGTAAACGCCTCCTGAGGCACCTCTACGGTACCAAACTGGCGCATACGCTTCTTACCTTCCTTTTGCTTTTCAAGCAGCTTTTTCTTTCTCGAAATATCGCCGCCGTAGCACTTTGCAATTACATCCTTGCGGTAAGCCTTTACTGTCTCACGCGCAATTACCTTTTGACCGATGGCAGCCTGAATCGGCACTTCGAACTGATGCATCGGAATGATTTCCTTTAGCTTTTCGCACACAAAACGGCCTCTCGCCCGAGCCTCCGATTCGTGCACAATCATAGAGAACGCATC
>JAEEGU010000068.1 GCA_016280485.1 Bacillota bacterium
GATAATACTGGGCTGCCGCGCCGTAAAGGTGCGCACGACGGGCTTTGATGCCTTTGAGAGCGTGAACTACCCTTATGTCGCAAAGCCGGGCCCTGCGGGACTGCAGATAAAGCAGCGCGCAATCGACGGCAGAGGCATATTTTATTCGGGAGATGCGGAAAGCGTTGCAAAGGCAAAGGGACTCGATATAAACAAAGGCGTCGGGTCGGGCGAATATTTCACCTTGCGCGACACTATTTGCAACGATGTATTTCTGATAAAGCTGACACCGGGGCTGAATCCTACAATTTTCGACATGCTGCTCGAAATGAAATACAAGGGCATTGTGATCGAGGCCTTTGGTGCGGGCGGGCTTCACTACGTAAACCGCGACCTCATATCCAAGCTTGAAAAGCTGGTGCGCGCGGGTATCCCTGTAGTTGTTGCCAGCCAGTGCCTCTATGAAAAGAGCGACCTTTCAATCTACGAGGTTGGAAAGAAGGCTCTCGAGCACGGCGTTATCAGCGCCTATGACATGACCACCGAAGCGGCGGTGACAAAACTCATCTGGACGCTCGGCCAGGCACGCAACATGGACGAAATCCGCGCATATTTCGACACAAATCTCGTCGGCGAGGTTTCCTTCGGCGGCGACGAAGACGAATAATAAACCCATGTATAAGTCATTTAAACAAAAAAATAAGCTCTGCGGCCGGTGGCTGAGCATCGTGTGGATGCTGCTTGCGGCGGCGAGCTTTATTTATTCGCTGTCAATTCTCGCGGTCGGGAGTGGCACCTTTTCTTTTGCGATATGGGTGCTGCTTGCGGCCCTTTTCGCACTGGCGGCACACCTTGCAGGCTCTGCGGGGAGTGGGGAGTCCGGAAGCAGGTGGCACCGCGTGCCGAGGAAGCTGAGAATAGCGGCTTATGCGGTGATAGTGCTGGCAGCCATAGTCTTTGGCGCATGTGCGGTAGCTCAGTTAAGCCACTTTTCCGACGAAGGCGAGCCAAACTTAGACTGCATCATCGTACTCGGTGCGCAAGTTCGAGACAGCGGGCCGAGCGTTGCATTTAGGTTCAGGCTTGATGCGGCCTACGACTACTTAAACGATAATCCCGGCACAGTCTGCGTAGTTTCGGGAGCGCAGGGCTTCAACGAGCCGGTAAGCGAAGGCGAAGCCGGCAGGGCTTACCTAATCTCTCGGGGCATTGCCGCAGAAAGGATTTTTGCCGAGACCGAGGCGCGGAACACGACAGAAAACATTGCCTATTCGCTGCGGCTTTTCAAAGCATCCCGCATTCAGGAAGGCGCAGAGGCCGATAACCTGCGCGTAGGCGTAGTCACCAATAATTTTCACGTCTTCAGGAGCCTGCACATTGCGCGCGAGCTTACTAAGGAGCCTGCCGAAGGGCAGCATGATCTCAGTGCAGCAGGCTATGAGTTTTGCGGCATCGCCGCAGATACAATCCCATGGTATCTGCCAAACAACATTGTCCGCGAGTGCTTTGGAATACTGCGTGATGTGCGATAGGAGAGTATGGAATGATTTTATTTGTAAATGCATGCGCGAGGGGTGATTCGCGTACGAAGAGGATTGCAGAGGCGCTTTTGCAGTCACTGACTGCGGGGGCTGCGGGCTGCACAGATAATGCCGGTGCAACCGGCGAGGTCGAGGAAGTCAGACTCTGCGAGCTTGATTTCCCGAAGACCACAGAGGCACTGCTTACGCGGCGCGATAGAAGCATAGCTGCGGGCGATTATTCGGACAGCTATTTTGACCTTGCAAAGCAGTTTGCAGAGGCGGAGACAATCGTCATAGCGGCACCTTACTGGGATCTGTCGTTCCCTGCGGTACTGAAGCAGTACATAGAGCACATAAATGTCCTCGGCATCACCTTTGAATACACGCCTGAGGGCTTTCCACAAGGGCTTTGCAAAGCAAAGAAGCTTTACTATGTTATGACTGCGGGCGGCAGCTATGTGCCGGAGGAGTTTGGCTTTGGCTATGTAAAGACGCTTGCGGAAAGCTTCTACGGCATTAAAGACACTCAATGCATAAAGGCTGTAGGCCTCGATATAATTGGCGCAGACAGCGAAAAGATCGTGCAGAATTGCATAAAAGGCATTCGCGGGGTTTAGCATACCCCGACGAAAAGCAACATCCGTACTACGCGGTAGTACTTTCTTATTATTAAGAGCGGAGCCTTTTGTCCGATCTGATTGCCGCCCTTGTGCCGATGCTCTGAAATGCCTGAACCATCACGATTAAAAGCACCACAGCGAGCAGCATCACGAGGTATTTGTAGCGATAATATCCGTAGTTTATTGCGATTTTACCCAGTCCGCCACCGCCGATGATTCCGCTCATAGCGGAGTAACCGAGGATGGTGGTCACGGCTATCGTAATCTGGCTGATCAGCGAAGGGATGCACTCCGGAATCATCACCCTTGTGATAATCTGAAGCGGTGTTGCACCCATGCTCTGAGCCGCCTCTATCGTGTCCGGGCTGATTTCACGCAGGCTTGTTTCCACCAGCCTTGCGATGAAAGGAAATGCCGCAATCACGAGAGGCACGACCGAGGCAAGTGTGCCGACCGTTGTGCCGACTATCAGCCTTGTCAGAGGGAATGCCAGTATCATCAGAATCAGGAACGGCACCGACCGAAGGAGGTTTACAACCGTGCCGAGTACCGACATAAGAGGCTTTGGAAGCGGTCTTACTCCGCCTTCCTCGCCCACTACCAGCGCCACGCCGATTGGCAGACCCAGCGCCACACCAAAGGCAGTTGCAAGTATAGTCACATAAAAAGTTTCCCATATGGCAAGCCCGAACTCTCCCTGCACTATGCGGAGAGTTTCGTTTATTGTTTCGGGCGAAAACAGATCAGCAAACATGAATCTTAGCCTCCTTTAATTTCGATTTTCTTCCGATTTCGACAAACTGCTCGCTTGAGAAAATCCGGTTGACTTCCCCCTGC
>JAEEGU010000001.1 GCA_016280485.1 Bacillota bacterium
AAAGATCTCTTTGGGTTCCAGTTAAGTTCTTTCTGAGCCAGGCTCGAATCCGCATAGTATTCAGGAAGGTCGCCTGGGCGACGAGGAGCAATCTGGCGCTCTATATGGATTCCTGTCGCGCGCTCGAATGCTGCGACCATTTCCAGCACACTGGTACCTCGACCGGTTCCGATATTGTATACAAGGCACGTGTTTTCGGCGCGCGAATTTTTGTCTGTAGTGACTACTCCCGTAGGCGTAGTGCCCGCAAGGCCCTCAGCTTTCGCAAGCTCCTCGAGCTTTCGAAGTGCTGCCACATGGGCCTCCGCAAGGTCCATCACATGGATATAGTCGCGTACTCCCGTGCCGTCCGGTGTCGGATAGTCGTTTCCGTAGACATTAAGATATGGGAGCTTGCCCGCCGCAACCCTTTGGATGTACGGCATGAGGTTTCCCGGAATACCGTTTGGATCCTCGCCGATGAGCCCGCTTTCGTGCGCACCCACAGGATTAAAGTAGCGGAGCAGCACCGCGCTGCAAGGCACCTTGCGCCCCGATGCGCTGCTTACAAAATCCCTGATTATATCCTCGCTCATCGCCTTTGTGCGGCCGTAAGGGTTCGTTGCCGGGCGCAGGACCATGTCCTCGCGGTAAGGGATTTCGTTGTCTCCGTAAACCGTCGCGGACGAACTGAATATCATGTGGCGAGTGCCGTATTTCTGCATCATGTCGCAGAGGATAAGGGTGGTTCCCACATTGTTACTGTAGTATTTAAGCGGCTTTTCCACTGACTCGGGAACGGATTTGTAGCCCGCAAAGTGGATGACCCCATCGGGACGCTCCTTTTCGAAGAGCTCCGCCATCTTGCTGTATTCAATTACATCAAGCTCGTAAAATGCAGGCGTTTTCCCTGTAATCTCGGCGATTCTGCCGAGCACCTCACGCCTGCTGTTTGAAAGATCGTCGGCTATGACTACGTCGTACCCTTCATCGAGAAGTGCCACACATGTGTGGCTTCCGATGTAGCCGAGTCCGCCGGTGACTAAAATCTTCATTACTTACACCTCATCCGGCACTATCGTGCCACCTTCCCCTCAAGGGGAAGGCTTTTTGAGAACTGGCTCCCCCCATTTTAGGGGAAGGCTTTTCCCATTATCGAACCCTATTGAGGGTGGTAGTTTGTGACTATACCCTTCAGCCACTCCTTAATCTCCTCGTCGCTCTTTTTTGCGATTTCGCGCACATTTTCCTCGAGCGTGCCGTTTTCCAGCATCTCGCGGAGCTTCGGCTCAGCACCTGTCGGGTGTCCAACGTAAATCTTGTTGTGCGCCGTCTTTTCTATGCCCTCTTCGTCTAAAAGCAGCTCCTCGTAGAGCTTTTCACCCGGCCTTAGACCTGTGATTTCAATATCTATGTCCACTCCCGGAACGTAGCCCGAGAGACGGATTACATTTTCTGCGAGGTCCATAATCTTCACCGGCTCGCCCATGTCGAGGATGAAGATTTCGCCGCCCTCTGCCATAGCGCCCGCCTGAATCACGAGCTGTACCGCTTCGGGTATGGTCATGAAGTAGCGCGTGATTTCCGGGTGGGTGACGGTAACCGGCCCGCCCTTTTCGATCTGCTTACGGAAGATTGGGATGACGGAGCCGTTGCTGCCGAGCACGTTTCCGAAGCGAACCGCCACGAAATTGGTCTGGCTCTTCTTTGCCTTTTCCTGGAGAATCATCTCGGCCGTGCGCTTTGTGGCGCCCATTACGTTTGTCGGGTTTACCGCCTTGTCGGTGGAAATCATGACAAAGCGCTCCGTCACGAACTTTTCGGCAGCATCCATGATGTTCTTTGTGCCGAGGATGTTATTTAAGAGCGCCTCGCCCGGGTTCTTTTCCATGAGCGGCACATGCTTGTGCGCCGCCGCGTGGAATACGATGTGCGGACGATATTTGTCAAATACCTCATCGAGCCTTTCACGACTGCGAATTGAGGCGATTACGACCTCGAACTCTAAAAGCGGATAGAGCCTTTTCATCTCTCCCGCAAGCTCGAAAATCGAGTTTTCGTATATGTCAAGCGCAATCAGTCTGCGCGGTCTAAAACGCGCAATCTGCCTGCAAAGCTCGGACCCGATTGAGCCGCCCGCGCCGCTTACCAGCACGATTTTGCCCTCGAGGTAGTCCGAAACCTCGCGAATATTGACATCCACCGGGTCGCGCCCGAGGAGGTCTTCTATATCTACATCGCGAAGCTTGCTGATTGAAACCTTTTCGTTGATGAGGTCAATGAGCGACGGCAGAATCTTTATCTTGCAGCGCGTCTTGTTGCATTCCGCAACGATGCGCTGAATCGTCTTTTTGTTTGCCGACGGCATCGCAACAATGATTTCGTCGACGGAATATTTGCGCGCGATGCGCTTGATCATGTCTGTCGCGCCCGCAACCCTGACTCCCGCAATGCGGCGACCGATTTTTTCAGGGTCATCGTCTATTGCCACGACCACCTTTTGGTTGTATTCCGGGTGATCCTTGATTTCCTTTATCATGCTGGCGCCCGCATCACCCGCGCCGACCATCATAACCTTGCGCGTGTCGGCACCGATTATGCCGCCTCGCGTGATTCTTAAGGCCGTAAGATGTGCAGCCCCCGGATTGCGGAGTCTACGCAAATAGCGGTACAGCATCCTTATGCCGCCCACGCCAAGCGTGATTATCATGAAGGCCGCGATGTAGGTCGACCTCGGCAGGCTCTGCTGCATGAGGGACATCGCCGACATCGAGAAGACCACCGCGAGGAGTGAGCCCACCGCCACCTTGATAAGCTCGTCGGCGCCGGCATACTTCCAAATGGAGGTGTAGATGCCCGCAAGGGCGAGGCCGAGGACCGAAACCACCGTGATGAGCAGGCTGTTTCCGACGTAGACCGCAAAGTACGCGTTAAACGGTAGGCTGTTTACGTCAAAGTCAAAGCGCATCAGCAGCCAGAAAATATATGCAAAATTGATAATCAGCACATCCAAAAGCACCAGGAGCGCTATACGAGTGTATTTCACCATTTCGTTTTATCTATCCTTTAGTTTATTATAATCGTTTCTCCGTCGGGGTCGCCCGCGAAATAAGGGATCTTTTCCGCGTCGAGGAACTCCCGGATGCAGCTTAAATGCAAGCACTGCGTAAGCCCGCCGTTTCCGGAAATCTGCATGCCGTAGACAAGGCCATGCTCGTCGAAGAGAGGCGCGCCGTTCATGCCCGGCAGGTAAGGAGCGCTGAGCTCGATGCCGAAAACCTTGCCGCCCGGATGTGCCGCAAGGCGAGTCATCATGCCGTCCGCAGGGAAGCGGCTGGTGAAGCGGTGCCCCTCGTCGGTCCAGACGATGTCGTCCTTTTCAGGGTCGTAGGAATAGTTCTGAAACTCCGGGAAAGGGTAGCCGAGCCTGCAGAGGTATTTCCCCGGCATGGCTACGCGCACGTTCTGTGCAAAAACCGCGTGCCCCACGTAGGTTAAGCGGTTGTAGCCCACCATGTGGATTGCGGCGAGGTCGTACTTGCCGGAAAGCTTGCACTCAAAGCCCGTGATCGCATCGACGCAGTCAAAGAAATTGACCTTCATCTGCGCAAAGGACTTTGGCCCCATCGAATATTTTGTCTCAAGAAGGCGCAGCTCGTCGGAGAAGTTCTCGTCGTTTTCGCGAGCCTTGCGGTCCTCTTTGAACTTTCTGTAATTGTCCTCGATTTTGCCCGATTTTATGATCAGCTTTGCCGTCGTGCGCGTGGTGAGAGCCCAGCCTTCGTCGTTGATGAAGAAGAGGTTCGAAGCCCCGGGCATAACGTCGCAGCTATCGTATCTTCGCGCTATCGTAAAAATGGGGCGGGTATATCCGCCCACTTTTTCAACTGCTTTTACAAACATATTTCACCTTTTGTGTATTGCGTCGATTTTCGGTTTTCGGCTAAAGGATGGCCTCAAGGGATTTTGCCGTCGTATCCATCGCGCTCTGCGTCATGAGTGCGAAATTAAGGAAGGTCTCGGCAAAGCCGGAATAGTCCTGCCCCTCTGCCGCCAGGTACATCATGTTTTCCATGACGAGCAGGTAGTGCTCGCAAAACTCCGTAAACTCTGCAAGGTTTGCAAGCGCATCGGTTTCGGCATCGGAGAGCTTTTCATCGCCCGTAAAGCCGCCGGCCTCTTTTACGAAATTCTTTACATCGTTATTGTAGCCTTCGGCAATTCTGTACTTTTCGGAAATCGCCGCCGAAAGGAGGCTGAGCTCTTCAGGGCTCGCCGTGGAGATAAGGAGTATCATCTCGGTCGCCTCGTTGTAGAGCTGTGCCTGCTTCTCGTAGAGAGCTGCTATTTTTTTGATGTTTTTGTCCTTGTCTACAGCCGGCTTTTCAGGCTCCTTCGGTACCTCGCGCGAGCCAAGGATTACTGTTTTTGTGCTGCCGTCCCAGCTGATTTCCTCGCCGAGGAAGGTTGAGAGCGCTGAAACAGGGAGGTAAGTAGTACCGCCGACATTAATCGGGTACTGGGTCTCGCCCGCCGGGTCAGTGAACACAACCGGATCATAGTCGCGCAGGATGTAGATGTCTTCTTTTATGTAGGCCTTTGCAAGGGTCTGCACGCCGACAGCCGCATCGCTCACCTTTTTAACAAAGGCGCTTTCCTCCGGCTTTATGATCTGTTTGCTCGGATGACTCAGCGTCATTCCGATGTATATGGTGTTTGCCGCGCCGACCCATTCGACTTCTTCGCCGAGCAGGCCGCAGATTGCTCTGAGCGGCAGATAGGTTCTGTTACGGAAAAATACGGGATAAACCCTGTCCCCCTTTTCGTCGAAGAAATTGAGGATTTCTCCGTCCTTAATGATTGTCACATCAGCCTTAATGTAGGCAGGCTGCGGATCCTTGGTTTGTGTCGCATTGGACGCAGCGTAAGTCCCCGGCGCAGACATAAAGGTCCCGCCGATTGCAAGCAGGGCTGCCATCAGGGCAGCTAGTGTTTTTTTCTGTCTTTCCTTTGTGAATGTCATTACTAATCTCCTTTTTGAATATATCCCAAATGATGTTATACCACTGTATATTATATCAAATTTGAACTTTTCAGGCAATACAAAAACCCCCGGAATTTATCCCGGGGGTCTGGGTTAAATCTTGGGTTTGTAATAAGCCTTTGTGCCGCGCGTCCTAGTAGCCCGCAGCCACTATGCCGACATCTGTGGACATGTTGAATTTCTCAACAGCAAGTGCATATTTAAGCTTTGCCGATGCTTGGTCTAAAAGCGCCGACTCGTAGAGAAGTCTTACCTTCTGAACGGTGGTGTAGGTGGTGAGTCCGCTGTTATACTGGAGCTGCGTAAGGCGCAGGGTTTCCTTTGCGTTCTCCACGCTCTTTGCACCTGTCTGCATAGCGTCGTAATACTGGTGCATAGCATCGTACTGTGTGCGGATGTCCTGCTCAACCGAGGCAGGCACCATGTCGCAGCTTGCTTTTACGCCGAGGTAAGCAATCTTTGCCTTTAAGTATGTCGCCGATGTGCGCGGATATGCGCTGTAGCTTGAGAGCGACTTTTCAGCATTTTCGAGAAGGTAAGCCGCTTCCTTTACTTCATTTCTCTTTTCGAGCGCCGACTTTACCGCATCCTCCACGCCGATTGCAGGAAGTGTAGGAATTGCGATTTCGTCAGTCAGTGTAACAGGCTGCATCAGCTCGTAGCCAAAGAGGATGTTAAAGCCCATTCTGGCCTGCTTTACGCTGTTTTCGGTGGAGGTCAGTTTGTCCTTTGCCTCCGCAAGGTCAAGCTCTGCGTTTAAGAGGTCTACCTTTGAAACTGTGCCGAGCTTGTATTTTTTCTGAGTCTGCTCGTATACAGTCTGTGAGATGCCGAAGCTTTCGCGGGCAATTGCAAGGCCCTCCTCAGCGGACTTTAAGTTGTAGTACATCTCGGTTGACTGCAGATCGAGCGCATTGTGGCGCGCCTTGTCATTTGAGTCGATGATGGATTCAGCGTACTTTTTGGTGCGCTGAAGGTCTGTCTTGCTCACGCCGGACATCGAGTATTTGAGCTCGTCAGCATAAGCGCTAAGCGCCGCCCCGGATGCAGGGTTTGTGGCGCTAAGATTCAGCGCCTCCGCATACATCGCATTAATATTGTTCTGCGCATCCCTGATTTGGCTGAGGCCCTCGCCTGCGGACATTGCCGCCAGCTTGTCCGTCATCTTGCCGATTTCGAGCGTCTCGCCCTGAATGCCCTCGAGCATCTTCGCCTTCGCATCGGAAAGCGAAACCTTGATTGGGGCTGCCGTAGCAGCTGCCGAAGCGCTGTCCGCGGCGTCCGCAAACGCCGCAACCGGCATACAAAGCGCAATTGCAAGTGCCAGCAGCAAAACTGCTGCTTTCTTCATTCTTTCTTTCATAATTCTCTTCCTTTCCCGGCCTGTGCCCTCGTCACAAGCCCCCTTTTTTGTAGCCGACCCGTGGGTCAGCCCGTAAATCTATTATACTCACAGCCGCACCGGTGGTCAAGAGGGGATTTCACCCCTAGGTTACCGAAATGACCGCATATTTTAAGGAACACCCAATAACGGTGATCCGGCAAAACTTCTGTAATTAAAACGCAAAAGCGCAATCAAAATTCACCGAATTTTGATTGCGCTTTTTGTTTTTTGTGATATCTATTATCAATTTTTGACAATTTTTGTAATGTGCCCTACCTCACCGGCAGATGCGACTGCCGAACTTGACAGTCATACCCACACTGTGCCAAGTATTCGCGCGTAGTATCCATC